>NZ_JAPZSR010000213.1:0-25657 GCF_027531875.1 Microcystis sp. LE19-84.1B
TTTAGGGTGAGGAACAGTCACTTTCCCTTTTTTATGGGGATGTTTAAAATGATGATGACTTCCTGTTGTACCTACTTGATACCATCCCTCATCCTTCAGTTTTTTGATAATTTCTCGACTTTCCATAATTGATGATTTCTATTTTACCCCCCTAATTGCTGCAAAAATTGCATCACCTTTTCATAAGCAGCCATATTATTCTGTTGGCGGAATAATATGGCTGCTTGTTGTAGATCAATTTTTGCTTTTTCGGTTTGTTTTAATTTGGCATCTAAAAGACCACGACTACGGATTATAGTAATCATAGCAATTACCGTCGGTTGGGTTGACCCAAGGAAACCCAACAAAAAGATTCAGACGGATTTAGGTGTTGGTTGTTGGGTTTCTACCGTAGGTTGGGTTGAGGCACGAAACCCAACAATACACCCAAGTAAACCCAACAAAAAGATTCAGACGGATTTAGATTTTGGGTGTTGGGTTTCTACCGTAGGTTGGGTTGAGGCACGAAACCCAACAATAAACCCAAGGAAACCCAACAAAAAGATTCAGACAGATTTAGATTTTGGCTGTTGGGTTTCGCTTTTCCTGAGAATTGAGAGGTTTTCCTTAACATATTTATTCGCTCAACCCAACCTACGAAACTTATCCCCCTAATTGTTGTAAAATCTGCATCACCTTTTCATAAGTTGCCATATTATTCTGTTGGCGGAATAATATAGCTGCTTGTTGTAGATCAATTTTTACTTTTTCGGGTTGTCCTAATATGGCATATAAAATACTACGACCTAAGTAAGCTTGAGCCAAATTAGGATTAATTTCAATGGCTTTGCTGAAGTCAGAGAGGGCTAAATCGTATTTCCGCAAGTCTCTGTGAAGAAGCCCCCGATTGTAGTAAGCATCAGCATCATTAGGATTAATTTTAATAGCTTTGTTCCAGTCAGCTAAAGCTAATTCGTATTTCTGCAAGTCAATGTAAAGAAGCCCCCGATTGTAGTAAGCATTAGCATAATTAGGATTAAGTTTAATAGCTTGATTGTAGTCAGCTAAAGCTAATTCATATTTTTGTTGATCATCATAAAGAACCCCACGATTGTTGTAAGCCAGAGCTAAATTAGGATTAATTTCAATAGCTTTGTCGTAGTCAGATAAAGCTAAATCGTATTTTTTTTGGTCATCATAAAGAGACCCCCGATTGTAGTAAGCCATAGCAAAATTACGATTAAGTTCAATAGCTTTGTCGTAGTCAGCTAAAGCTAATTCGTATTTTTTTTGGTTTTGGTAAAGAACCCCCCGATTGTTGTAAGCCTCAGTAAAATTACGATTAAGTTCAATAGCTTTGTTCCAGTCAGCTAAAGCTAATTCGTATTTTTTTTGGTCATAGTAAAGAACCCCACGATTGTAGTAAGCCATAGCATAATTAGGATTAATTTCAATAGCTTGGTTGTATTCATCTAAAGCTAATTCGTATTTTTGTTGATATCTGTAAAGATTCCCCCGATTGCCATACCAAGCAGCACGGGGAGCGAGATTAATTGCCTTAGTAATTGCGGCTAATCCCTCATCATAGCGTTTTAATCGACTTAATATTCCCCATTTCTCGTTATAGTAATTGGGGTTATTGGGAACCAGAGAAATCGCCTGATTAATCACCGATAATGCTTGCTCATAATTTTCTCTGGCTTCTCTTTCTCTACCAGCACTTGTTGAGAAGTCACCTAAAGAGCGATAAACTCCACTTTGCCGTTGTAAAATACTACTGTGAAAGTTCTTTAAATCTTCCCCTTTAGGTAAGGTATTAATCGCTTGTTGCAAAGCTTCTATAGCTGGTTGATATTTACCTAAATTACCTAACGCAAATCCCTTCCCATACCAAGCTAAATAGACATTCTTGGGGTCATTTTGCTTAATCGCCTCATCAAAGGCTTTAATTGCTTCCTCATACCTTTCTAACCGCCATAATTGTCCCCCCCTTTCTATCCAAATATCCGCCTTCGCATTGGTATTAGGAACAATAACACCAGTAATCGCTTGAATAATTTCTAGTTTTTGTTGCGGACTAACTTGGGGTTGAGCAGTGGTTAATAATTGCGGTTTTACCTTCAATCTTTCTTGCAATCCGATAAAAGTGCTAATGGGAATCCCTAAACTAAACCCTAACTGAATTTTCCCTACCCCTGCTGTTTCCGAACTTCCATGAATCCCTATTACTCTCCCCTGGGAGTCTAAGACTGCACCGCCACTCATGCCCCCAAATGTGATGCTGGTATAAACTAATTCATAGCCCCAGGTTAAAGAAGCAACACTTTGTAATGTTCCCCCTTGTTGAGTGCTTAAAGGACTTTGGCGGGTTTGTAGTAATCCCTGTTCTTTATCGTGAATTGCACCGCCACTAAACAACCATTTCGAGGGATTTTTGCCAATTTTGGCGAAGCCTGCGACGAAAACAAAATCATCGGTATTTGGGTTATAATTCGCTATTTCCGCAACGGGATAATTGTCCAGGCTTTCAAACTGAAAAACTGCTAAATCTACCCCTTCCTGCCGGATGATGGTGCTTTTCTCGATGTTTCGAGTTTTACCGTCGCTGGTGACGACGGTGTAGGTGAAATTGAGACAAGGTTTACTTGCAGCATCTTGACTTTTTTCCTTCTCGCAGAAGACGTGATCGGCGGTTAAAACTGTGTAAATATTCCCTTCTTTAGCGATAATGACACCGCTACCGTTTCCACCGCTCGTACTATCGATCCGGACGGTGAAACCCTTGGCTTTTGTTTCTAATTGGGCGATATAGACAGTAGGGGCGGTGGTTTCTATATCGGGGTTCACCGGCGGTAGGGGTAGGTTATAGGCGCTGAGGATTTCAGGACGGATGTAGGTTAATAGGGTATGAAGGGAAATGCCCCAGTTAACCGCTCTCATCTGTTGGATTTCTTCGTCTGTGGGTTTTGTGCCGTCTTCGTAGGTGTAGTTAGAGAGAATCGGATGGGCCGATCGCCCGTTAATGCCGATTAACTCCCCATCGACAAAAATGCCGCCGCCACTCATTCCCTGCACGATATCGCCACTATAACCGACGCTGTAGCCATCCCGGAGGGGTCGATCGCTCACCTGTTCGAGGGTTCCCTTTGTCGTCCGATACTGTCCCGTTTCGGCAACATATCCCGCGGCCACCACTTCTAAACCGATCCTGTTTTGATTGATGGTAAACTCCGCGATGGTGGCGATCGAATAGTCCCGGGTATCGCTAAACTCCAGCAGGGCGAGATCTTGATTCTCCGATAGGGAATTGGGGACAATGCGGGCCGCACGGCTGTGGCCGTCGTAAGTTTGTACCTGTAGGGTTTTCGTGTTGCGGGTAACGTGGGCGTTGGTTAGGACAAGGTAATTATCGCCTTTTTTAGCGATAATCGTCCCCGATCCCCGATTTGTCTCGCTAGTAATCTTAACGGTGACTCGTTGTAGGAATTGCTCCTCGGTAAGCTCCCGATCGCCCTGTGCCGTCAGAATGCGATCATTAGAAATATTTCTGGCAGCCGGGGTGATAAGGGTTAACCCGGGTTGAGGCAGTAGGGAGAAAAGAAGGATGAGGGCGATCGAAGGTTTGATCATGGCTGTTACCTAGGGGTTGCTGAATAAATGTGAAATGTAGGCAAGGTAAGAGTTTTGTCGTTTTTCTCGTGAAACAGGTGCAAGATTTTGAGAGAATCGTGCTTCAAAACCTTGCTTCTTCATCGGCCCGGGTCCTGTAGGGGCGAAGCATTCGGACAATAACATATCGGTGAAACCGGAGATTTTCTATCCGAATGCTTCGCCCGTACTTTTTCAGCAAGTCCTACCTAGCTATTTTAAGTAGTAAGAACGAAGAAAAAAGAAGATACCGGAGGTGGTGAGAAGTGCGATCGCTGGGGGAATAATCGGAACCCAGAGACCGAAATAACTAAAGAGAAGCCAACCGATACCGGTGAGGGAAATCACAGCGATCGCCACTGTCAAAAGTACCGTTTTTACCCGAAGAAAACGCCACGTTAACAATCCCCCCACCAGGGACCAACCCAGCACCCAGAAAGTCTCCTGTAGGGGATTCCAGAAAGCGATCGAGGCTCGTTTTCCTGTCATTGTATCGAGAATTTGACTGACTGCGTGCGCGTGCAGATAAACCCCCGGAATTGCTTCCGATGGGTTGCGACTAAAGGGGGTTAAAAAATCATCGATCCCGGGTTCTGTTACTCCAATCAGGACAATTTTTCCCCGGACCGATTCGGGATTAAAACGCGGATCTAAAACCTGTTGGAGAGATTTTTTCGGGGCAATTTTTATGATTGCATCGATGCCATTATCGGCAATTCGACGGTAAGCGAGCATAACTTGACGACCGGATCGGGTATCGGATTGACTGGTTCTATAGGGGCCGCGGTTGGATTGTAGCCAGTCACCGAGATGAGTATCCCCGATATTAATTTCTAGAATTCCCCGCTGCAGTTTATTGCAGTCAAAATCTTGATTCTGGGATTCTAGATATCGTTTGGCAATTAGGAGACTAAAACTAGGAGCATAATCTTTAAAATTACAGGACATTGAGTCAACTGTGGCCAAAGAATCCGGGGGAAGACAGGGAGAGGTGCGATCAAGTTTTGCCTGATATAAAAAACGACGAATTCGGGGAACTCCGGCAATGGTTTCGTCTGGCACTGTGTTACTAAAACCACTCTGATTTTTTGGCAGTTCTGGAGGTGGGGGAAATCCGTCCGGTTGTGGGTAATTATTGAACTGACAAATCGAGATAAAATTAGGAGTATTTTGTAATTGGTTGGCTAGGGGTGGATAATCTTCGCTGGCAGCGATGGGACGAAGGATATCTAAGGCGATAATTTGCGGTTCGTAGGGCTGTAATTTATTTAAAAGCTGCGATAATGCTTCTCCTGCGAGGGAACGTTTTCGATCGCTTCCGGGTATTGTTGGTCTTTTCATCCCCATGCGATCTTGATATGCCCAATCTTGGCGATCGATGGTAATAACTAATAATCTTTCGTCGGGTTTATCTTTGGGTTTTAGTTGCATCAGACGATCATAAATATTTAATTCTAAGGGTTCTAAAATTCCTGTTTCTCTTATTGCCAAGACTGTCATCGCTACGGCTAAACCTAAACCGAAAGTTAGAGCAAATCGTCGCCAATTTTGTTGTTTTTGAGGGGAGTTACTAAAACTATGCCAAGTGGGGGGTTCTTCGGTGGGATTGGGGCAAACTACGGGCAGCCAACTGGCACAGGGATAGTCTTTTTCCCAGTCATCGTGGAGATTTTTTTGGGCTTCATGTACGGCACTATAGAGAGATTTATTATTGGTAAAAGCGGTTAAAAAGTATTGCAGAAATTTGGGAGAAACGGGATCGGGTAATTTCTCGCGCATAAAGATTAGATGGGGTAATGCCATCCCTTTTTCCCGGGATAGTTGTTGTGCCAAACCGATACCATCACAGGAGTTAAATATCGCTAATTTTAACCCGTTTTTAGTGGCTTCTCCCAGGGAAAAGCTAAAATCAGCTATCTTTAATTTATGAGTTTCTGTTAGTTGAATTTCGCAATCTTGACCATCTTCTGTACTGGCACTATGACCACTAAAAAAGAGGATATTCCAAGTTTCTTGACGCAATAACTGATTTAATTTTTGCGGGTGGGGAGCTTTTTCCCAGATAATTTCCGCTCCTGCTTTTCCTGCAATATCGTCTAAAGTTTTGCGATCTTCTTCGAGAAATTTTAAGTCGGTGGCATAGCCTAAAATGGCCAAAATCCGAATTTTTTCATGATTTTTTAATTGTCTGGCTAGGGTATCGTATTCTGAGACAATAATGGCTATATCTGCGCCGGTATTTTTGAGAATTTCCCATTTTTCCCAGGGGAATCTTTGCAGCCAAATATTATCGGTTTGTAACCAGATACGAAAGTTATTGCCAGAGCGCAGAATTGCGGTTTTGATCGGTTCAAATTCTGGGCTATTATTTAACCATTTGTTTAAGTTATCCTCAAATAATTTGGCTTTTTCTTGGCAGTTTTTAAAAACCAAATTCTGCTGAGAACTATTGGTAATTTGTTGGGGATTGCTATCTTTTAAGACTTTAAAAAATCCCTCTAATTCACTATAGTAACGTTGCCATTGACGGTAAAAAGTTAATAACTCTAAATTAGCTGGTAGCCTTGCTTTGATCACAGTTTGGGGACGAGAATTAAGATCGGGACGAATTTCTAATTTTACTTTAAATCCCCGATCGAATGTGCCATCTAGTTCGAGAGTTAAGAGTTTAATCATGAAGTTTTTCCTCGCTTATACTTGTAAATATTCGGTTACTTTTGCCGATTCTAAAGCCACTTCAATGAAGAATTTATCTCCCAATTCAGCATCAAATCGATAACGAATAAATTCATCGTTATCTGTGGCAATTACTTCTCGAAAAACCTGGCCAGTTTCGGTGAGAATACTTAATTTTAAATGGGGTGGTAAAGTGCTTGTTTCTCCGGTGGGGTAAACAGTCGCTTGCAGGCTAAATATTTCTTCAGTTTTAGCGATAGTAATCATCAAAGCGAGGGGATTTCCCAGTAATTCTACTCCTAAATCTTTGATGCGTTTAATTTCTGTATTTTTGAATGCTGGAAACAGTGACAGTGAGCTAAAATCGAGGATACTTTGCCAATCAATGGGGAAATTATGGGCAAACCAATTGGTTAACTTGACGGGGGATTTTTGCCGACGGGTAATTAAAATTTTTCTCCAGTTACTATTGACGATAACTGCTGCCCATTCTTGAAAAGCAATAGCTTTTCTGGGAAAGATTAACTGAGGATTGGCTAAGATGTCTAGTAAGGTTGTCAATCTATCTAAAGATAGTTTTTCTTCCATCTTTTCCCGTTCAATCTTCACTGGTTGTAATTGACACTCTCCCCATAAATCCAAAGAATCTGATCCTGATTGCAGTTGATTTCTCGGTAGAGAGTAGTTAAGATTACGCTTAATATATTGTCCTTTTTCCTTAATATCTTTATGGGTAGTATAACCCCAAATTCTCAGATAACTTTCGGCAGTGTTTACCTGTACCGCTAGATAATAATCACCAATTAATTGAGGAATATCTACCCATTCTTGTGGAATTTCGATCGCTTCTAGATCCAGAGTTTCGCTGGCAATAACTATTACTGATTTTTCGCCTAATTTAACGGTAAAACCATTAACTCCTAGTTGCCAGAAATCCTCTTGATTTTCTACTAAGCTAACCCCAGGCATCCCTGACTGTAGATAGTTAAAAATAACTTGTTGACAGAGATAATTAATATAAAATCTCTGACGAATACTGGCATCAGTAAAACTGGCACTTTTTGCCCAACTTATCTCTTGAACATCTGCGGGTATTTCTAGCCAAATGCTATCAGGAGTTAGTTCTAACCAATCATTAACCATAATTAATCCTCCTGAGTTGTTGCGCTGGTTTGATAGTAGTATGTTAGCCATGGTTCTATTGCCTTACTAATAACTTCTCTATCGTGAGACTGGAAAGAAATATGCAGGTTTTCGCTGGCCCAGGGTAAAAACTTTTTAGCGAGGTGACGATAAACTTTATCCAGTTCCCTAGAAACCTGATATTGTTTGATAACCACCGTGGTGATTTCTGTAATCTTAGCGGCAATTGCCACTTGTCCCAACCCTAACCCATAAGTCATCTCTAGAATTAACTGAATTTGCGGATGCAGTTTTGCCTGTTGCGGCTGCTGACAAATCTGTGAAATTTCTGCCCCTAACCAAGCTAGAATTTTTTGGTGGTTTTGTTGCGACTCGCGAAAATTTTCCGCCGCTTCTAATTGCTGCCAGGGGGTATCATGGAGAGTATCTTCGATCATTTCCTCCCTCGTGCTACTTTCCTCATCCCCGAAAGGTTGCTGTAGGGAAATTGTTTTTCCTTGGGGAAATAAATAATCAAAAATAGCTTGTCCTGCATCCTGTAACCATCGGGTAATTGTCGCAGAATTGATTTTGATGGTAGAGTGGCTATCCGAGTTATAGGCAGCGGCGATTTTTTGCCAGATTTCTGGACTAGGTTCCTGAATTTTACCATCGGTTTTTATTTTTGCCTGGGCATAAATTTCTTTATAGTAATCCCAAGCTAAAAGGTAATTTTCGAGAGTTTCCCCCACTAATCCCCTCGCCAGGAGAGCTTGGCTGAGACGCGCTCCGGTAGAATTAAGTAGTAGGCTCCAAGTATTATGGCCGAATGCTTGACTAATCTGACGGATGCGATCGATTAAGCGATATTTAATCCTCTGGGTGGCAAAATTATCGAAGCGAGTGGAGAATAAAGGCTTAAAGTCAGCTAAGATAGCCTCAAAATCAAGAATTCCTTCGTTAAAGTAGTCTTCGATCTGATAATCCAGTTTAGCTTGATATTTGTGATAGATTTCGGCAGCAGCCCAGTAGCAAGGTTCCTGCAAATAAGCGTATAAATGCCCACGAAAAAGATGATTTTTGCAACCGGGATTCTGATACTGTTGGTGAAAGAATAGAGACCAATACTCCTCTGAATCGACATTAGGATCGATTGGGCCATAGCTTTCCATGTTACGACGCAAACGCCGATCGCAATTCCATTGTGTCCTATTTTGCTGCAAAACTAAAAAGCAACAAAACTTCTCCAGCAAAGTCTCTCGTTTTTTCATCTAGCTAGTCCCCGTGGAGGTCAACTAAACCCTCTATCGTTCCACTTCCAGCTTTTATGCAGTATTTTGGCATTTTGTTACAAATTGATCATACTCGGTCGAGGAGAGTCACAGTAAATGGCTTTTTGACCCACTCCCAACCCCCAACAGCTAACCCCCAGGGAGGACCACGAGGGGCATATTAAAAAAAACCTGTCCACTGTTCCTGAGAAACGTTAACATAAGTTAACAACCCCTTGACAACCGATAAGATCATCCTCAATTTATCAGGAGTTCGACAGCGTGAACAAAAACGGTAATAACAAAAAATGGCGCAATGCGGGACTATATGCCCTATTGTTAATCGTAGTCCTTGCCTTGGCCTCAGCTTTCTTCGATCGCCAGCCAGCAGTGCAACAAACTTGGAAGTATAGTGAATTTTTACAGGAAGTACGGGAAGGTAAAGTAGAAACCGTGCGCTTAAGTGCCGACCGGCAACGAGCGATCGTACCCACCCAAGACGGTACAAACGTATTGGTCAACCTACCCAACGATCCACAATTAATCAACATCTTGGCAGAAAATAACGTTGATATTTCCGTACTGCCCCAAAGAGAAGAAGGAGTATGGGTAAGAGCCTTCAGTAGCCTATTTTTCCCGATTTTACTTCTTGTTGGTCTATTTTTCTTGCTCCGTCGCGCCCAAAGTGGTCCCGGTTCCCAAGCAATGAACTTCGGCAAATCGAAAGCAAGAGTACAGATGGAACCCCAAACCCAGGTTACTTTCGGTGATGTGGCCGGGATTGAAGGGGCAAAATTAGAATTAAACGAAGTGGTGGACTTCCTGAAAAATGCCGATCGCTTCACGGCAATTGGGGCAAAAATCCCCAAAGGAGTCCTTTTAGTCGGTCCTCCGGGGACAGGTAAAACCCTGCTCGCTCGCGCAGTAGCTGGGGAAGCGGGAGTCCCGTTTTTTAGCATTTCCGGTTCGGAATTTGTGGAAATGTTCGTCGGGGTGGGTGCTTCTCGCGTCCGCGACCTATTTGAACAAGCGAAAGCGAATGCACCTTGTATCGTCTTTATCGATGAGATTGATGCTGTTGGTCGTCAACGGGGTGCCGGTTTAGGGGGTGGTAACGATGAACGGGAACAAACCCTCAACCAATTATTAACGGAAATGGACGGTTTTGAAGGTAATACAGGTATTATCATTATCGCCGCCACTAACCGTCCTGATGTGTTGGATGCCGCTTTATTGCGTCCGGGTCGTTTCGATCGCCAAGTGGTGGTGGATCGTCCCGATTACGCTGGCCGTAAGGAAATCCTTAATGTCCACTCCAGAGGCAAAACTTTGGCCCAGGACGTGGATCTCGATAAAATCGCTCGTCGTACCCCCGGTTTTACTGGTGCGGATCTGGCTAATTTGCTCAACGAAGCTGCAATTTTAGCGGCACGTCGCAATTTAACCGAGATTTCCATGGATGAGATCAACGATGCGATCGATCGTGTCTTGGCCGGTCCTGAGAAGAAAAATCGCGTCATGAGCGAAAAACGCAAAACTTTAGTTGCTTACCATGAAGCTGGTCACGCTTTGGTGGGTGCTTTAATGCCGGATTATGATCCTGTCCAGAAAATTAGTATTATTCCTCGCGGTCGCGCCGGGGGTTTAACTTGGTTCACTCCTAGCGAGGATCGCATGGAATCCGGGTTATATTCTCGCGCTTATCTGCAAAATCAGATGGCTGTAGCTTTGGGGGGTCGTTTAGCTGAAGAAATTATCTTCGGTGAGGAGGAAGTGACTACGGGTGCTTCTAATGACCTGCAACAGGTGGCACGAGTAGCGCGGCAAATGGTTACTCGTTTTGGCATGAGCGATCGCTTGGGGCCGGTGGCTTTAGGTCGTCAAAATGGTAATGTTTTCCTAGGTCGTGATATCGCTTCCGATCGAGATTTCTCCGATGAAACTGCGGCAGCTATTGACGAGGAAGTGCGTAACTTAGTGGAACAGGCCTATCGTCGCGCTAAAGAGGTTTTAGTCAATAACCGCGCCATCTTAGACCAGTTAGCGCAAATGTTAGTGGAAAAAGAAACCGTGGACGCGGAGGAGTTACAAAATATCCTCGCTCATAACGATGTGAAAATGGCGGCTTTAGCTTAAGTTTTGTAACATTTTCTTGACAAACAGCATCCTGATGGGTGCTGTTTTTTTTTGATAGCTGTTAATCGGGTGCATCTCAATTTTTGAGAAAACGGGTTTCTCGGAGAAACCCGTTTTCTACTCATGTAATTTGGGATTTTTAAGCGGAAACTTTCTCCTAAAATTGATTCAAGGTAGGGTTGATTCACGAATCAACCCTACCCAAACCCCGAAGCGCATTAGTTTTTCAGTGGGATGCTTACAGATAGCTGCTGATATATCTGTAATAATTTAAGAGTCACTGATAATTAATGTGGGATGTACCCCTGTTAATCAGCTTCACAATACCCAGTTTAAATGCGTCTTAAGTAGGGAGGCACAATTATTTGTAGGATGGGTTAGCGGTAGCGCAACATGAGCGGACGTTGGGTTTCATGCTTCAACCCAACCTACGTTGATCTTATATTTAATTCCACCCACCCACTTAGCTTAACAGTCCTGTCTTTTCACTGATTACTGATTACTGATTACTGTTCACTGATTACTGTCATGTAGCATCGATGACTACTTCCTCTTTACCTATTTTAATTGTTATTTGTGGGGCAACTGCCACAGGAAAATCCAGTTTGGCACTACAATTGGCCGAAAAGTTTAATTCAGTAATTCTCAGTGCCGATTCCCGACAAATCTATCGAGAATTTAATATTGGTACCGCTAAACCTAGCTTAGAAGAATGTCAGCGGATTCCCCATTATCTAATTGATATTTGTGATCCTCAAGATAATTTTACCCTAGCACAGTACCAACAACAGGCTGAGTATTTAATCAGCAATCTCCACTATTCTCCCCTGTTTTTGGTCGGTGGTACGGGACTTTATATCAAGTCCATTGTCAAAGGTTTAAAAATACCGAGGGTTTCTCCTCAAGCGGATTTAAGACGGCAATTACAAGCTTTAGGACAATCCTATCTTTATCAAATTCTGACGCAGGTAGATGAAGAGGCTGCTAAAAAAATTCATCCCCATGATCAGGTCAGGACTTTACGCGCTTTAGAGGTTTTTTATCTGACAGGAAAACCTATCTCTAGTCAGCAGGGAGAAAACCCTCCCACTTATCCAATTTTACAAATTGGTTTAGACTGTTCCCCAGAAAGTTTAGACAAGCGGATCACTGTTCGTACTGATCAAATGATCGCCAGGGGATTGGTAGCAGAGGTGCAGAATTTGGGGGATAAATACGGTTGGGATTTGCCACTTTTGCAGACTTTGGGTTATGCAGAGATTAAGCAATATCTCCTCGGGGAAATTTCTTTAGAACAGGCGATCGATCTAATTATCCTCCATACCCGTCAATTTGCTAAACGTCAGCGCACTTGGTTTCGTGCCGATGCTGATATTATCTGGTTTCCCATCGATAAAGAAAATTTATTGAAATCGGTGGAACGAAAAATTATTTTGTTTCTTGAGGGGTTGTCAAGGCCCGATATAAAAACACATCATCCTGATTAAGGATTAACTGGAAGTTCTCATTTTGATTCAGTTTATTTAAATGATCATCAATTAGTTCTGGTGAACTAGACCAACCGGGATGACGGCGATCGAGTAGGATATAATTAAATTGATTTAAATCTAGGGATTGGGAACCTTCGATCGCTAATTTGATCATTTCTCGATGGGTAAGATGGGGGGCAATTCTAGAAGTAGTCAAGACACTCTCACTGGTGGTAATTTGGGTGAGAGCTTTTTGGGTGGCGGACCAAGTATCGAGGGAATTTAAATACAGTGACCAAAAATAGCCGTATTTAGCTAAGGCAAGAAAGGCAATAATTGCCCAAATAATTATCCATTTAGGCTGCTTCAACCAGTTACTATTATGGGCTAAAGTGGCGATAACCGCTAAAAATAAAAAGGGCAAAATTGGCAGGGAATATTGAGTGGTTAAGTTTTTTTGTGGGGCATGATCTGCTAATAAATTTAAAGCGAGTGCGGGAATAGCGGCAATTATTGGGGTAGAATAGCGCCAGGATAAACCCCAAACCAAGGGAATAATTAATAGAATGAGGTATTCTAGATTATTGCCAGTAAAGATTTTTCCCAAGACTAGATCGGGTTTGAGGAAAAGATTAAAGATAATTGCTGGCAAACTATCTCCTAGATAACTATATCGAGAATCAGCCATTTCAATAACTGCCGATTTTCCTGTCAGGAGAGGGATTAATAATTTCGTGGCGATAATAAACCAAAGAATGCCAGTGATAATAGCAATTATTCCGGGGATTTTTTTCTTTTCCCAGAGAAGTAACCAGATACCCATTCCCAACAATGTTAAAGAGAGAATTGCTTTACAACCGAGAATAATAATGATTCCTAGACAAAATCCCCAGAGATTATTTAATCTTGCGGACAAAATTGTCCAAAACATGGCTGGAACTGCGATAACTTCCGGATGAAAATCAAAGAGATTGACGTTAAAAATCAGGGGATAGAGCAGATAAACTAAGGCTAATGTATAAGCTTGTTTTTCTTTTAATCCCGCTTGTATTGCCAATTGCCAGAGGGGAAAAACGGCAAGGGAAAGGGAAAAAGCTTGTAAGAAAAGCAGCCAATAAACACTAGGATAAATTTTATAAAGTAAGGCTATAGGATAGAGAATAAAAGCGATATGATCGCCTAAGATATGGTAGCCAACAAAAGATATAATCGGTGGTTTACCTTGAGAAATTAAGTAAACTCCCTGATCGAACCAACCAAGATCGAGAGCATTAGATTGAAATAAAATATGTCTGATAGCACTGCAAATAAACAGGATTATTGTAGCGCAACTAATTAACCAAAATAAATCATTTTTTTTGTGCATAATCGTTAAGTTTTACTGGGATTTTTCGGGATTATTACGACAATACTGCCAGGTATCTCTAAAATAGGAAGCAACTTCAGTAAACCATGCTTTAAAAATATTTCTGTTCTCACTGGTGACGATAACCCCATTAATAAACTCTTGCCATTGGGGATCATTAGCGGGAAGAATAAAACCATAATAATCACAATTTAAAGGATTGCGGGGGATAAGTTGATAATCTTTTCCTAGGGATAAACCGAGAATGACAGCTTCTCCAATTAGCAGAATCCCATCACTAGCAAAAGCATCTATTCTATTCCTTCTTAAACTTTGGATACCTCGCAGTCTTCCCGTCACTCCTTGAAATTCTTGATAGGTAGCAAGAGGGTATTTTTGTCTTAATAATTCTTGAGTGGTGGTATCTCGCAAAACTCCAATACTTATACCTTCTAAGGACGAAGAAAAGTTAAAATTCTTCTGATTATCACTCCGAACTAAAAACTGAGTTCCCGTCACAAAAAAAGGACGAGAAAAACTGACACCATCAGGTATATTTTTTCTGATACTATTAGGACCACACTCGAAATCAACGGTTTTATTTTCCAATAACTGGAAGCGATTAAATAAAGTCGATTTATAAATTTTGACACTGATGATCTGGAGGTTTAATTTGTGCTTAAGTTCCTCTCTAAGCAATTGGATAAAATCTAAGCATAATCCCTGTAAACTATTATTACTATCTCGATAGCCAAACGGAATGGCATCTTCTCTCATCGCTACTTCTAATAATCCCGTGCGTTTAATTTTTTCCAGAACCGTTTCAGACTTAGCTGGGAGAGCAGCAAAAATATTAGATAAAATAACGAGAGTAAGAATGATTAATTTCATGACTTTTGCCGAGATTATTTAAGATTTGTTATGGACGTGATCCCATTGATCTAAAATGTCTTTGAATAATAATTCATCTAACCATGTTTTTACTACCACTGTCAAAGGTAAAGCCAATAATAAACCTAAGATGCCAAACATTTGAGCAAAGAAAATTTGAGCGATTAGGGTAATTGCTGGTAGTAAAGATACCTGTTTAGCCATGACAGTTGGTGTCAGCCAATAACTTTCGACATTTTGGATAATAAAATAGAGAATCAGAATAGCGACAATTTTCCAAGGTGCATCGATAACAGCAATTAGAATGGGAAAAATCACACTAGCAGTCGGTCCGATATTAGGGATAAAATTGAGCAATCCTGCTAGGATAGCATGAACGAGAACTAGATTAATTTGTAGAACAAAAAGACCGAAACCACTGAATAATCCCACCATAGTTGAACTAATGGCAATTCCCAACAACCAATTACCCAAACCCACTTCCGATAGGGTAAGAATTTCCTCGGCACGACGACGATAGAAGTTAGGAAATAATTTTAAGAAAGCTTGTCGATAGGGTTGGGGGTTGGCTAACATCATCATTGCTAACACCAGCACGAATAATAATTGTAAAATTGCCGCAACTGAGTTAGAAAAGAAGGTAAAAAAGTTACTAAAAACAAAGGTTCCTAAAGGTTGTAACTGCTGGACTAAATCAGTTAAATTAGGCAGCGATGGCAACCAATCAAATTGAAATTGTTGTCGCCATTGAATCGAGTTATTGCGGACTAAATCCCAAGCTTGCGGTAAAAGTTCAATTAATTTTTGAAACTGTTCGATAAAGGGGGGAACAATAATTATAAAAAATAAAATCACAATTGCTAGACTCGTCAGCAGGGTAATTAAAATAGCCAAACCCCTTTTAATCCCTAATCTCTGCAATCCTTTCACACATCTATTTAAGGCTACGGTAAATACGATCGCCATAAAAATCAATAATAACAGCTGTCGAATCTGCCACAATACATAGAGAGCCATTATTAAACAGATAAACCCCAACCACTGACCAAATTTCACGACCTTTATTTATCCTATCGGGACAAGTTTTATCATACAGCAGTCGGGAGTCAGGGGGCAGGAGATAGGTTTTAGGTTTTGGGGTTTTGGAGTCTTGGGGTTTTGGGGTTTTAGTTCAATTTCCCCAGTTCCCCACTTCCCCACTTCCCCACTTCCCCACTTCCCCACTTCCCCACTTCCCCACTTCCCCACTTCCCCACTTCCCCAACAGCAAAAATTAAGTTTTCTATCAAAAATTTGCTAATTTTGCTGTTATGTGCTATACAATTACGCCACAAAACAGGATAGAAAAACGAGATTTTTTTAATTACCAGACATTTTCTCAAATTTTATGGCAACTCTCCCAGAGTCAAATTATCCTAAAAGAAATCCTCTCCTAGAAAATCCGACAAGACTCAGAGAAATTGTGGCCGTTAATGCTTTTATCCTTGTATTAGGACTTCGATGATGAATGAATTGGAGCGATACTATAAAGTTTTAGGGTTAGATCATGGGGCATCTCTCGACGAGATCAATCAAGCCTACAAAGATTTGGTGTTTATTTGGCATCCCGATCGCATTCCCAAAGATAATCAGCGTCTTTTGGAAAAAGCCACCGCTAAACTGCAAGAAATTAACCACGCTAGGGAACAATTGCGGCAAATTCATCAAAATTCTCCTAAACGCTCCAATTCCCCCCCTAAAACTGAAAAACAGCCCGCCCACGCCTATAAAACTGCTTCCCCCTATCAGCCTCACCCTAGCCAACCCGGCCAAAATTCCCAAACCCACAGTCATAAAACCCATAGTCAACAAACCCACAGTCAACACAGCCACTCCCAGAATAACCATCAGGTCCACAATCATGCCGCCTGGCGCCCTCACTATCGGGATTTAAACGGAGCCGATTTACAGGGAGCCAACCTGAAAGAAAAAGATCTCTCTAGTCGCAGTCTCATCGGGGCAGATTTAAGCCATGCCGACTTAAGCGATAGCTTCCTGCACAAAATTAACCTAGAAAAGGCTAATCTGTACAAAGCTAATCTTTTTCGCGCCAATCTCCTCGAAGCTAACCTTAAAGGCGCAAATTTACAGGAAGCCAATCTCATCGGGGCGGATTTAAGTGGGGCGGATCTGTCGGCGGCAGATTTACGCGGGGCAAAAATTGGCTTCGGTAAGCGTATTATGGTCAAATTAACTGGAGCAATTTTAACGGGAACAATTCTCCCCGATGGTTCGATTCATCAATGAATAACCTCCTGCTAATTTTGATATTTTTTTAATAGGAACTATTACCCGATGGGCATTTATTACACAATTGCTGCTGTTTTTCTAGGGATGCAATTAGCTGCAGGAGAAAATTTATCGGCGGCGAATTCTGATTTTTCACTGCTGCAAAAAGCTCTAGAAAAACACAATTTTATCGTCAAACTTGCCCCACCACCAGTGCGAGGAGCCTACGGTTTATTTGATAGTAAAACTAGAATTATTTGGATTCATCCCCTAGTTTTTGACTTAGGTATTGCCCGACCAACATTAATTCATGAAGCTGTCCATGCCGCTCAACTTTGTCATGGAGGCAAAACAGTTAAAGCTCTTAATTTAGCCATAGAACCACCGGCAATGACCAGAAGATTTTTTATGAATTATCAGGGTTTTAGCAGACAAATTGAAGCCGAAGCCTATACTGTTCAAGTTCAGCCCGATGGTCTAGATTTAGTCATTTCTTTACTGCAAAAATATTGTTCTTAGAAAACCTGTTCATAAATCTACCAATCCCGTTCCAATTCTTCGGCTACACGACGATAATCGGCGCTGGCTTCTTGGGCATTTTTACCGCGCCAATTGGTAATAGCAACCCCGTCTAAAACGGCTTTTTCGTGGGCCTTATAATTTCTGACAAAAGCATGACAGGCGGGAATACCTAATTCTAATAAAGTATTTTGTGCTTCTAAAGTTTCCTTAAGACTACGGGAATCCACTTTTGTTAATAAAACCCGATAGGCAATTCCTAGGGGTTTAACTGCCGTGCGTACCGTGTCAATTAAAGCCATTAAATCCATCGGTGCGGGAGGAGTCGGTAAAATTAAATAATCTGATTCTGCTATTACTGCGGTAAGTAATTCGGAGCGCAAAGCTGGTGGTGTGTCAATCACGATCAGATCGTACTCGATAATTTGACGCAATTCTCCTAATTTCTCTGTATTAATTTGCTTGGCTAAATCAAATACCATACCCGCTTGATTTCTTTCTACCCACCAAGTGGAGGAACCCTGCGGATCCGCATCCACCAGCAAAACACGCTGATTCTGCCCCCAAATTGCCGCTAAATTGACCGCAGTGGTGGTTTTACCCACACCACCTTTACCGTTGACAACAGCGAGGATTTTTGGGCTATTAGGCTTTAATTGCGAGGTCATTTTCAGTTATCAGTTATCAGTTATCAGTTAAGTAAGTAGGCGTTAAAAGTTATCAGATGCCCCTCTTATTAAGGGGGGATCCCCCCGCCTACCGGCACCCCCCTTATCAAGGGGGGCAGGGGGGATCGAACCTAAAATCTATCTTCAATTTAATTATAACCAGCTACTTATCAGTTATCAGTTACCAGTTATCAGTTATCAGTTATCAGTTATCAGATTTGAGTTTTAAGTTCACTGATTACTGTTTACTTTTTACTGATCACTGAAAAAAAGCTCCCCACTGATTACTGTTTACTGATCACTGATCACTGAATATAACTAACCAGAAAGTTTTTGATCTAAGATTTGGCTAGTTAATTTAGGATCGGCTTTACCGCCGCTTTTTTTCATGACTTGACCGACAAAAAATCCCTTAAGATTGGTTTTACCCGCCCGGAATTTTTCTAACTCGCTTGGATGGGAGGCGATAATTTCCTCGATCAGTTTTTCGATCGCAGAATTGTCAGAAATTTGTATTAATCCTTTCTTTTCCACCAGCGCTTTAGGTGAACCGCCTTGAGTGAGAAGTTCTGGTAAAATTTCCTTAGCAATTTTGCCACTAATTGTTCCCGTTTCAATCAGTTTAACTAATTCGGCTAAGTCTGACGCTTGCAGGGCAATTTCTGTGATCGTCAGCTTATTATTATTCAAATAAGCGGCGATATCTTGACTGATCCAGTTAGCGACTAATTTGGCATTGGCCCCCGCAATTACAGCAGTTTCAAAATATTCGGCCACGGTGCGATCATCGGTTAAAACCCTGGCATCGTAGGCGGAAAGACCAAATTCTTCTTCATAACGACGACGTTTACGAGCGGGTAATTCCGGTAATTCTTCCGCCCAAGCTTTTAACTGTTCGGGGGAGACTTCTAGGGGGGGTAAATCCGGTTCGGGAAAATAGCGATAATCGCTAGAACCTTCTTTTTTCCGCATACTAATCGTCCGTTGAGTAGCTTCTTCCCAAAGACGGGTTTCCTGTACGATCAATTCGCCATTTTCGAGCGCTTCAATTTGTCGAACGATCTCGTATTCTATGGCTTTTTGGATAGCACTAAAGGAGTTCATATTTTTAATTTCTACCTTAGTCCCGAACTTTTTAGTGCCTTTTTTGCGAACAGAAATATTGACATCGCAGCGCAGGGAACCCTCCTGCATATTGCCGTCACTGATGCCGAGATAACGCACTAAACGCCGTAATTCTTGGGCATATTCCGCCGCTTCGGCCCCGGTGCGTAAATCCGGTTCCGAGACAATTTCTAATAATGGTACACCTGTACGGTTAAAATCCACCAGGGAATGGGTGGAACCGGAGAGACGTTCGCTGCCAGCATGAACCAGTTTTCCCGCGTCTTCTTCCATGTGCAGACGGGTAATGCCGATAATTTTGCGGCTAACTTCCTTAGTTTTTTTATCGACGATCTCGATTTCTAGTTGACCCTGTTCGACAATAGGGAGATCATACTGGGAAATTTGATAATTTTTCGGCAGGTCGGGATAAAAATACTGTTTGCGATCGAATTTGCTATGAGGTGTAATTTTACCATCGATAGCTAATCCCAGTTTAACGGCACTGGCTAGGACTTCTTGGTTAAGGACGGGTAATACCCCCGGATAACCCAAACAGACGGGACAGACGTTAGTATTGGGGGGACTATCGAAGTTGGTGGGACAGGGACAAAATATCTTGCTTTTGGTGTTGAGTTGACAGTGGGTTTCTAAACCGATAATTGCTTCGTATTCAGTGGCAGACATATTTTCTCGCTCTCGCCGACACAGGAATGATCTGTTTAATCATTATAGTCGCGATTCTGGAGCATTCCCTCCCTTCATAAAACTTAATACTGTAGTTACTAATCACTTTATACAGCCTGAATATAGCCCAAAAAAGATAATTTATTCAACCAATGTCCGCCATTATTTTTAATTTTATGGAATAAAACAGGGAAGCTTATCGATAATTTTTCACCGATAAACCTAGCTTTTTTAGTATCGACCACCGACCACCGAAAACCAAAACTTCCCACCTCACCGTTAAGATAACCGCCATAAATCGTAGCAAAAATTAACTTCTAGAGACGGGATATTTGCTTAGTATAGAAACAGAGAGATTATGTCCAAGAACTGACCCCATAACCGGCCAAAAGCAATATAAGCGGCGACAGTGATCATTTTCTAGGCGAGTATTGCCTTAGTAAGTAGGTGGGTGGAATTAAATATAAGATGAACGTAGGTTGGGTTGAAGTATGAAACCCAACGCCCGCATGGGTTACGCTACCGCTAACCCATCCTACAAATAATTGTGCCTCCCTACTTAATTGACGATTTTTACTTTTTACTCAATTTTATGTCTTTAACTCTCTCAGAACAACTCAAACGAGAACAATTATCCTACCCCCAAACTCTCCTCCATCATCTGCAAAGGTTACGGCATTTTGTGACAGTGGAAGGAGAGGAGAAATTGCAGCAGTGGAAAAACCTAATTGAAAGGGAGAATTTTCAACCTAGCACCCGTAATTTAGCCTATTATCTCGCCCTGAGACAAGAAGATATCCGGGATTTACAATTAGCTTTAATGCCCTGGGGATTATCTTCCCTAGGCCGGATTGAATCGAAAGTTTTACCGACCCTCGATGCGGTAATTGCCACTTTAGGGGCGGTTTGTCATCAAGAAGCCTCATTATTACCCAAACATCCCCCTTTAGAGGCATTTTTCCAAGGAGATCAACTTTTAGCCTCCCATAGCGCCGAAGTTTTCGGTCTGTCTTCCCCCCGGCGTCGGGTGCGAATTATGGTGACAATGCCGACGGAGGCGGCAACCGACCCCGATTTTATCGCTCAATTACTGCGTTGCGGGATGGACTGTATTCGCATTAATTGCGCCCATGATGGACCCAAAGAGTGGCAGGGAATGATCGAAAATCTGCGCGAGGCGGTCAAAAATACCGAAAATTTAGTCAATGGACATACCTGTAAGGTTTATATGGACTTAGCCGGCCCAAAAATCCGTTTAGAACAGATTTTAGCCCCCCAGTCCCAAACCAGACTATATCAAGGGGATTTTCTCCTCTTAACCACCCAACCCCCCCACACTGCCCATCCTCAGTATTTTCAGGCTAATTGTTCCCAACCGGAAATTATTCCCCAAATTCCCGTCGGGGCGAAAGTTTGGATTGATGATGGTCATATTGGGGCTGAAGTTATTGCCATAATGCCGGAAGGTCTTTTACTAAAAATTACCCACGCCAGGGAGAAAGGGGAAAAACTCAAAGCAGATAAAGGCCTAAATTTCCCCGATACCGTCTTAAATATCGATCCTTTGACCGCAAAAGACCGGCAGGATTTAGATTTTATTGCCGAAAATGCCGATATTATCGGTTACTCTTTTGTACAAAAAGCCAGCGATATCGAGACACTACAGCTAGAGTTACAAAGTCGCTTGGGGGATGCTTGGCGACAAAAAGCAATTGTGGCCAAAATAGAAACACCTTTAGCCGTGAAAAATCTTCCCGAATTAATCATCCATGCCGCCGGTAAACAACCTTTTGGGGTGATGATTGCCCGGGGCGATTTGGCCGTAGAAATTGGCTATCAAAGACTCGCAGAAATTCAAGAGGAAATTCTCTGGTTATGCGAAGCGGCCCATATTCCGGTAATTTGGGCTACCCAAGTCCTAGAAAATCTGGTCAAGAAAAGTATTCCTTCCCGGGCCGAGATTACTGATGCCGCTATGGCCGAAAGGGCTGAATGTGTCATGCTGAATAAGGGGGAATATATCCGGGAAGCGGTGACAATTCTCGATGATGTTTTACAAAGAATGCAGACACACCAAGCTAAAAAAACGCCCCAATTACGCGCTCTCCATTCTTGGGTTTAAGCAGTTTTCAGTTATCAGTGATCAGGAGTCAGGAGTCAGGAGCCGGTCGTCAGGAGCCGGTCGTCAGGAGATTATTTTTATTTATTCTCCCCAGTTCATAATTCATAATTCATAATTCATAATTACTCACACCTTTTAAACAGGATTGAGAATCAGAGGCAAATTAACGCATATTATTGACCGCACCACTAACCAAACCAGCGCTAACATAGCGACCATAACCATCAAGACGGTTTTGTTGAGCGATTCGAGAGGGATTATTGACGAGATCGGCAACTCCCACACCCATCATCACCACGGAGATAACTGCGATTAAGTAGTTACGGACAAAAGTTGGATTTTGGTGGCTGACTAACATGGTTGTTACCTCTCTTTCCTGTCGATAACCTTAGAATACGAGAGGGTTTGGGGTGATGTCAGTCCCATAATTCCGGGTGACAGAAGTGGAAAAAAGTGGAATCCACAGATAAGCTATGATTTTTTGTCGATTAGAATGGGTAAATAGGGAATCGGGAACAGGAAAAGGGCAATATTCGTCATTAATCTGGTTAAATAATCAGTAAATTGCCTAAAAACTGACATATTCTCCAGAATATGACCCTAGAAACAGCGATTATGACCATAAAATCTCTCTGTCCCTTAGTTTTAGGATTATCTATTGTTATTATTGACAATGGGCAATATTTGAGAGCAGAAACGGTAACTTTGAGCGCCAGTCAACGGCAACAACTGCGATCGCTAGATGCTAAGATTATTTTACCTAACTATATCCCTCCCGGATTTCGGGCCAGCGAGATTAAAATCCTCGCAGAAGAGGGGAATGGATACGCAGTCCTCTTTGAAAATGCCGAGAATAGCTGTTTTTTGGTGGAAGGAATCGAAAACGCCAGGGGCGATGATGGTTTAGAATTAGAGGGAACCCTAGCGCTCAATTCTCCACTATTTGGAGAAGGATACTGGCTCAATTATGGTACACCCAAAAACTCGGAATTAAGGCAACAATTCCCCGAACCCGATTTGTATTCCGATTGGATGAAAATGGGAGAATATTTTTATCGTCTCAGTGGGGCATTAATTGCCCGGGAGGAGTATGATTATCCTAATTGCCGTCAGGATATTTCCCCATCGGAAGCGGTTAAAATAATCGAATCTTTTGGAGATAACAATTAAATTGAATTTATCTACAGTCATTTCTAATCTACAACAAAAAAGCAAGGAGCGGTTAGCTTGGTCTGATTTTTGTTGGTTAGGATTAGTAATAATTTTGGGACTGGTTATTAGGTTAACACAATTAACGAGCAAACCTCCCTGGACGGATGAATTTGCCACTATGGTTTTTAGTATTGGCAATAATTACCAGATAGTACCGTTAAATCAAATAATTTCCCTAGACACTTTATTAGCACCTGTTCAGAGCAACCATCAGGCAACTATTGCCGATGTAATTAAATTAGTTATTCAGGAGGACAATCATCCACCTTTATATTTTATTTTCGCCTATCTCTGGAATAAATTATTCTTTGATCGGGGAGAATATGTATCTTTAGAAGGAATGCGATCGCTGGCGGTATTTTGGGGAGTTATTTCGATTCCTCTAATTTATTTTATCAGTAAATTGGTCTTTAAATCTGGCTCGATCGCTTTTTTGTCGGCGATTTTAATGGCGGTTTCTCCCTACGCGGTTTTTATCTCCCAAGAAGCGCGCCATTATACTTTAGCAGTTGTATTTGTCCTCATATCTTTAGGATGTTTTCTGAGGGTAAGCAGCAAAATTATCGACCATAAGAGAATATCCCATACTTTGGTTTTTTTCTGGTTAATTGTCAACTGTCTAGGGTTATTAGTCCACTATTTTTTTAGTTTAACTATCGTCGCAGAAGCGATAACTTTATTATTAATTTTATCCAATCAAATCAAACAAAAAAACTTTTGGATAACTAATTGGTGGCGTTTAAGTTTAGTTTTTTTAGGTAACTTGAGCTTTATTATTATTTGGTTTATCACCTTTGTACCCAAAGATTATGGCAATCAGATGACTGGTTGGATTCAGAGAGACAATGATAGTTTTTTAGCAGTAATTAGCCCCTTTTTTCAATTACTGGGAACATTAATAACTATGCTTTCCCTGCTCCCCGTTGAATCAGAATCTTTAATAATTATCTTGATTTCTGGGGCAATAATGATCGGGTTTTTTCTCTGGATTATCCCACAATTTAAAACAGCATGGCTAGACTCCTATAAACCCGAATTAGGCATTCTCTCGGCATTTTTTCTCAGTTCAATTGCCATTTTCTTTGTCATCACCTATCTGCTTTCGATCGATATTACCCGGGGGGCTAGATATAGTTTTGTTTACTTTCCATCAGTAATTTTAATTCTAGCAATTTTATTAGATAATTGTTGGCAAAGGCAGCAGAAAAGAATAGTAATTATTGTGCTTATCATGGCTTTAGTTAGTTCCCTAAGTGTGACTTTTAATTTAGGCTATCGTAAGTATTATCGCCCAGATAAATTAGTTACCACTATCGAAAATAATAGCCGTTATCCGTTAGTAATTGCCACTAGCTATAGGAGTTTAGTGCAGGTGGGAGAAATGATGGGAATTGCTTGGGAATTTAACCAAAGATTTCCCGAGAAAAACCCTAAGTTTATCTTAGTTAACTCAGAACAAAAGCCAGATTTTAATCTGCCATCTTCTCCCCCTTTTGAATTATGGTTAATTAATTTCCATTCTTCAATAGATTTATCGGACTGTCAACTCTCAGAGTTATCCTCCAATTATGTAACAGGTTATCAATATCAAAAGTTTCTCTGTGGGAGATCGATGGATTATAATAGTGAAGTTAAGTAGGGCTATTAACTATGATTATTTGGGTAAATGAACAGATTGATCCCTGTGGTTTAGTACAAGCTTGTATTGCCTGTCAAGACGAACAAGCGGCAAAAGATTGTCATCAAAGTTGGTTAACCAGTCTTACGGACGAACAAAAACAAGCGGGGTGGGTGGCAGTTTTAAGAACCGTAGAATCCTGGGATGATGTACCAGTAAATGCTCTGAAGTTAAGTTATTAAGTGGGTGGGTGGAATTAAATATAAGATGAACGTAGGTTGGGTTGAAGCATGAAACCCAACGCCCGATTATGTTACGCTACCGCTAACCCATCCTACAAATAATTGTGCCTCCCTACTTAACTCTCCTGCAACAATCAAAAATCTTCCGTTAGGTTAAGAAACTCCAGACAGAAGATATCTGGCTAAAATAAAAAAGAGGGCAGGTTTTACCCCACCCTTTGATCTTATTTTAAACGAATTACTAACCGGCGATCGGGTTCCACGCCGCGACTTTCCGTGGTTAAATCGTTTTCTTCCTGAAAAAAGGCATGGATTTGGCGACGTTCCGCCGAAGATAGGGCTTTTAATTCTATTTCCTGTCCTGTTTGCCGCACTTGCGTCGCCGCTTGATTAACCCAGTCGAAAAGTTCTGACTGTCTTTGTTGACGATAGCCGTTGATTTCGACAATATAGAACTGATGTTCTGCCGACTCGACACCAATATTCAGAATCGTATTAGCTAGGGATTGAATCGCATCCAGTCCCTCACCCTTGTTAGCGAGGAGAAGTTCCACTTGTTGGGGACTCAATTGACTGCTATCAATAATTAACCAACAGGAGGAAGGTCCAGTTCCCAATTCCTGCACACCAATCTGGACATCTGCGGGCATGGCCATCAACTTTAGCAGTTTTTCCAGCCA
>NZ_JAPZSR010000439.1:0-2215 GCF_027531875.1 Microcystis sp. LE19-84.1B
CAGGTTTGCTGATCACCCTAAGTAGGGCGAGAGCCTTCGAGATGTTAGGGACTTGCGCTTTGATAATGTGCCATCTGGCCGGTCTGGTTCTTCTACAGAGCGATTTTCTGGCTGGGATATTATTCCCACGCAAGTCCCTTACTGTTTACTGATTACTGATAACTGATTTAACCTAGAGTTTCACTGTGTAAGCATCGCGGATACCGGGGACTTTAGTAATTTCCGAGAGAAGACCTTCTGGTAGAGGATCATCGAGACTCAGGGCCATAACCGCATCACCGCGAATAATTTTGCGTCCTACCTGCATACTGGCGATATTGACATTAAAACTGCCTAAAAGTGCGCCAATTTTGCCGATAATACCGGGCATATCCTGGTGAAGGGTGAATAACATATGATTACTCGGTGGCACGTTAATGGGGAACTCATCGAGGTCAGTAATGCGGATTTCTCCAGTACTTAACAGCGCGCCGGTGACGGAATGGGTCCCCATGGAACCATTAGCTTCCAAATGAATCGATCCCGAATAGTCCCGGGTGGAAGCATCCCGGGTTTCGATTACCCGGATACCGCGTTCCTTAGCTTCGATCGCCGCATTAACATAGTTTACCCGTTCCCGGAGGGCTTGGGAAAGTAAACCCTTAATTGCCGCCACCACCAGAGGTTGACTGTCTTTAGTGGCCAATTCTCCCTGTAAACGGACATTTAACGAGTCACAGCGACCTCCTGCCAACTGACTGACGAGATTACCCATAGTTTCCGCTAATTGCAGGTAAGGGCGCAGTTTTTCCATAACATCGGGAGTTAGTCCGGGGATATTAACGGCCGAACGCGCTGGCAAACCGAGGAGGACATCGCGAATTTGTTCAGCCACATCAACAGCCACACCCACCTGTGCTTCCGTAGTCGATGCGCCTAGGTGGGGAGTGAGAATGACGTTAGACAATTCTCTTAATCTAGATTCGCCTAAAGGTTCCTGTTCAAATACATCCAAGGCTGCCCCGGCGATTCTACCGGATTCGAGGGCTTCAATTAAAGCCAACTCGTCGATAATGCCGCCTCTGGAACAGTTAATGATGCGGACCGTGGGTTTCATCTTAGCGAGGGTTTCCCGACCGATGAGATGCTGGGTTTCGGGAGTTTTCGGGACGTGGAGGGTGATAAAATCGGACTCAGCAAAGAGTAGTTCCAGATCCACCAAGGTGCAACCGAGTTGATCGGCGCGTTCTTTGGAAATAAAGGGATCGTAGGCGAGAATTTTCATGCCTAGGGATCTAGCCACTTTGGCGACGTGGGAGCCAATTTTACCTAAACCGACGACTCCTAGGTTCTTTTTATAAACTTCTGTGCCGATAAAGCGATTTCTCTCCCATTTATTCGCTTTTACCGACTGATTGGCATCGGGAATATGACGGGAAAGGGATAACATCATGGCCAAGGCGTGTTCGGCAGCGGCGATCGTGTTACCTTCGGGAGAGTTAACGACAATAATACCCTGACGAGTGGCCGCAGGAACATCGATATTATCGACTCCTACCCCCGCACGGCCGATAATTTGCAGTTTGCTGCCCGCTTCGACGATTTCTTTGGTGACGCGGGTACTGGAACGGAGCATCAGCGCGTCGTATTCGGGGATAATTTGAATGATTTCCTCGGCAGATAGTCCTGTTTTCACGTCCACTTGGGCAACCTGTGACAGAATTTCTACTCCTACCGGATCGATCGAATCGGATACCAGAACTTTGGCCATAATCTTTATAACGTGCTTTTTTCAGTCTACGGGCAAATGCTAGACCAATATTGGTATCTAGCCGCAATAGCCCATTTTAGAAGCAAAGGGTGCAGTCTATGGCAAAATTAGCGAAAAGATTTTAGGTTGTCATTCTTAATTGTCGTCTATGGTGTCGATGTCAGCCTCTTGCCGTTGTCACTGAGATATGGCTAATTTAATCACGGTGGCATTGAGTTTTCCGCTTCTTTTTCTAAGGCTTTTTCTAGGGCTGCCATTGCTTCTGTTTGAAAATTTATAAGTAGCTGATTATAATTAAATTAAAAATGGATTTTAGGTTCGATCCCCCCTGCCCCCCTTGATAAGGGGGGTGCCGATAGGCGGGGGGCTCTGAAAGTTTTTAATACCTACCTACTTAAAAATGGATTTTAGGTTCGATCCCCCCCGCCCCCCTTGATAAGGGGGGTGCCGATAGGCGGGGGGATC
>NZ_JAPZSR010000013.1:0-2997 GCF_027531875.1 Microcystis sp. LE19-84.1B
GCAAGATTTTGAGAGAATCGTCGTTCAAAACCTTGCGTCTTCATCGGCCCGCGTCCTGTAGGGGCGAAGCATTCGGGCAATAACCTATCGGTGAAACCGTAGATTTTCTATCCGAATGCTTCGCCCGTACTTTTTGCCGCAAACCCTAAGTAGGGAGGCACAATTATTTGTAGGATGGGTTAGCGGTAGCGTAACATAATCGGGCGTTGGGTTTCATGCTTCAACCCAACCTACGTTCATTTTATATTTAATTCCACCCACCCACTTATGAGCGGCTGAATGGGAGATACCAGCTTAGATTATCCTCCTATTCATACAAGAGGATAACCATTGTTTTTAGACTATGAAAACCATAGAGATTAAGCTATTAACAAAACTTAACAATATAAACATCGCATTACCGGTGGCAGCCCAGACAATCTCAACAGTTATAACCCAGAATATAGAATTAATAAGTGTATGGCCAATAGCTATATGCTCTAAATTTGGTTAAGTTTTTTTAAAGTTCCTGTGAAATTACATAAAACTTCTTGACATAGCTAGGTAGCTTAGGCTAGACTTGCGGGTGAGTTTTTAGATCAATTTGATATTCCCTAACCAATTATTCTCCTAATCTCTCGATTGGCTTTGTTGCCCATTGGGATGTTGTTGTGCGAATTTATCGATTTTGCCGCCAAAATATCGCTGAATCCTGTTTAATTCTCTTTTTTATCCCCAGTTCATCCCATGCCTAACACCCTTTACACCCTCACAACTAACTTAACCCTAGAATCTGCGTTAACCCTCGATTCAGATATTATTTCTGCGCTACAACAGGCAACGCTGTTAATTTCTAGCAAATTACAACAGTTTGCTGATGATTCTGCCTTTGGCGACAAAATACAGGTAGCCTTCGGCACAGCAGTTAATACTGATGAATTACAAAGCCAGTGGCAAGCAGGCGATTTAACTGGCTTTCCCATCATGGAAATTGTTTCAGGAAATGGCCTTAATGGGGCAAATGGGGCTTATGCAATAGCAAATAATCGAATTTACCTATCTTACGAGTTTCTGAGTCAGAATCAGGGCAATTTAGGGGCAATTGTCGCCCTGCTGTTGGAGGAGTATGGCCATTATGTGGATGGGGTGTTGAATAGTACGGATGCGCCGGGAGATGAGGGAGCTATTTTTGCCTCGTTGGTGATGGGAGAAAGTCTATCTGAGGAGGCTTTGGCATATATGAAAGCGGAGGATGATGCGGGGGTAATTAGTATTGGTGGCGTGAGTATTGCAGTTGAGAGAGCAACCATTACCGAACCCTCTCTTGTTGCCGATATTAACTCTACTAGCTTTGGCTCTAATCCCAGCAACTTTATTAAAATTGGAGACATTCTCTATTTCACCGCTAACGATGATGTCAATGGCACCGAACTGTGGCGAGCGAATCCGGCTACTGGCGTTGTCTCGCTACTCGATATTTATCCCGGAAGTAATACTTCCAGCGTCAGCAACCTAACAGATGTCAATGGCACACTGTATTTCACGGCATTTAATGGCACTAACGGAACGGAACTTTATCGCATAAATAACACCACCGGAAATCCAGTTCTGATTGACATTCGTTTAGGGTCAAGTAGTTCCAGTCCTAGTAATTTGACGAATGTCAACGGGACGCTCTACTTTACCGCTAACAATGGCACCAACGGGACAGAACTTTATCGCATTGATAACACCACTGGCAATCCAGTTTTGATTGATATTGTCCCTGGTAGTGGTAGTTCTAGCCCGAATAATCTGACGAATGCCAATGGAGTTCTTTATTTCACAGCTACGAATAGCACGAGTGGCCAGGAACTCTGGAAGCTTGACCCCGCCACCGGCAACGCCGTCTTCCTCAAGGATATTTACGAGGGCGGCAATAGCTCTAGTCCCGGCAATTTAACCTACAGCGACGGCAAGCTCTACTTTACGGCGAATAATTACACCCAGGGCGTGGAGTTGTGGCGCACCGATGGCACGCCGGAGGGAACGGAATTAGTTGAAGATATCAACGCCACGACCTTAGGTTCTAATCCGAGTAATTTCGTTGAGATGCCAGTTTCCCATTTGACAACACCCACTGAGATTGGGGGCGTTCTCTACTTCACCGCTAACGACGAGATTAATGGAACGGAACTCTGGCGGGCTAATCCTACCACCGGGGTGGTTGAGTTGCTAGATATTTATCCCGGTAGTAATACTTCTAGCGTTAATAATCTAACCGATGTCAACGGGACACTCTACTTTACGGCCAATAACGGCACGAACGGCACGGAGCTTTATCGCATTGATACCGTCGACGAATCTCCGGTTCTGATTGACATTCGTCTAGGGTCAAGTAGTTCTAATCCTAGTAATTTGACGAATGTCAACGGGACGCTCTACTTTACCGCCAATAATGGCACCAACGGGACAGAACTTTATCGCATTGATAACGCCACCGGCAATCCGGCTTTAATTGATATTGTGTCGGGTAGCAGTAGTTCTTCTCCGCAAAATTTGACTAATATTAACGGCGTTTTGTACTTTTCCGCATCCAACAGTGCTGCGGGTCGGGAACTGTGGAAAGTTGATCCCGCTAATAATTTACCAGTATTAGTCAGCGATATTCGACCTGGCAGTACCGGTTCTGATCCCACTAATCTAATTTTTGGTGGAGGGACTGTATATTTTACCGCGAATAATGGAACCAACGGAATAGAACTTTATCGTGTAGATCCGACCACTGGAAACATCGTCCTGTTGGATATTAATACCGGTTCAGGAAATTCCAACCCCCGCAATCTAATTGATGTCAATGGCACCCTCTATTTCACCGCCACTAATAGTCTTAATACAGAGCGGTTTTACAAAATTGACCCAACAACTGGTCAACCGGTACAACTGAGTGTACCTAACTTGTACCAAGATAATGCCGCTTACCTTGACCAATTTACCCAGGTAGGCGATCGCCTCTATTTCCGCAACCGGTATTACAAC
>NZ_JAPZSR010000015.1:0-5918 GCF_027531875.1 Microcystis sp. LE19-84.1B
ACACTCTACGGACTCGTAGGGTGCGCCCTTCAATAGCGTAACGCACCAATTTAATAATAGAGGTGGTGCGTTACGGCGAATTATTAATTTGGGTTTTTTGACTAAATTGATAGCCGCCTAACGCACCCTACACTCTGTCTGATTTGTTTCCGACTTTCCCCTGTTACTTAATCGATTAATATTAATTCTAATGCTTGATTAATAATTTTATTTTTATCAACCATAGCCTCAATTTCTTCTGGTTTATATATACCCTCAAAAGCTTCTAATGATGCTTGTCTTAAAGCTGAAGAATAAGCATCATCTAAGGTTTCTTTTAATTCTTCTATTGTTAGATAATTTCCTCCTGTTTTACGTCGTTGATTAATGCGTTGAATCTGTCGAACAGAATTAGAAATAGAGGTTTCCCATGAGCGGGTACTGCGTTTTTCTGCTTGCTGTTTAATCAGATGTAATAAGACAATAATACTAAAGCTAAAAATCTTATTGAGCTTATCATCTTTGCTCATTTCTGTCATTTCCTCTACCAAGATTAAGGCATCGGGAACATTGCCAGCTAGTAATAGATTTTTTAACTCTAATAATTCTTCCATTTTTTGCCTTTTTTTGACTGATTAACCTCTTAATTTAGTAATTTGTTCTGCATTTAAATTAACCCAAGTTGCTAGTTATAAGCTTCGCTAGTTCGATCCCCCTAAATCCCCCTTAAAAAGGGCGACTTTGAGTCTGTTTCCCTCCTTAAAAAGGGAGACTTTGAGTCTGGTTCCCCCCTTTTCAAGGGGGGCTAGGGGGGATCGAACCTAGAAATCAAATTTAGCCTTGTTTCATGAGCTTTGCCCTCCTTTATGCCACTAAATCCCACTTTATCCCACGAAAATTATTGTATCAGAAAATCCAAAATGGCCACAAATTCCCATAGACAAAACCAAAGTGAACATCTAGATTGTAAGAATCACTTAGTTTTTTGGATTTTTATCAGGTTATGAACAAGATACTAGCTAATTGTATCAGCTTAGGGATCGGATTGGGTGCGATCGGGGTGACTTTCCAGGCACAAGCCGCCTCTTTTCAGGGGTTAGGGGACTTACCAGGGGGTAGTTTCCTTAGTCGTGCTAATGGAGTATCAGCAGATGGGTCTGTCGTTGTTGGTGACAGCAGTAGCAGTAATCCTAATAGTGGTGAGGCATTCCGTTGGACACAAGAGACGGGGATGGTCGGACTAGGCTCATCTGGGGGTGTTTTCGGAAGTCAAGCTTATGGAGTATCGGCAGATGGGTCTGTTGTTGTTGGTGTTGGCATTCGTAATAATTTTGGTGAGGCATTCCGTTGGACACAAGGGACGGGAACAGTAGGACTAGGGAACTTACCCTTACCGGGAGGCCTTGTTGACAGCCACGCTTATGGAGTATCAGCGAATGGGTCTGTTGTTGTTGGTTTCAGCTATGGTGCTAATGGTGCTGAGGCATTCCGTTGGACACAACAGACGGGAATGGTAGGACTAGGAGACTTATCTGGGGGTAGTTTCTCTAGCGTTGCTTATGGAGCATCAGCAGATGGTTCTGTTATGGTTGGTTTCAGCTATGGTGCTAATGGAACTGAGGTATTCCGTTGGACACAAGGGACGGGAATGGTAGGACTAGGGGACTTATCTGGGGGTGTTTTCGGAAGTCAAGCTTATGGAGTATCGGCAGATGGGTCTGTTGTTGTTGGTGTTGGCAGTAGTGCTAATGGTACTGAGGCATTCCGTTGGACACAAGGGACGGGAATGGTGGGATTAGCGGACTTAGCTGGAGGTGATTTCTATAGCATTGCTAATGGAGTATCAGCAGATGGGTCTGTTGTTGTTGGTTATGGCAGTAGTGCTAATGGTAGCGAGGCATTTATCTGGAATAGTACCCAAGGGATGCGGAGCCTAAAAGAGGTTTTAACTAATGATTATGGTTTAAATTTAACCGGTTGGACTTTAAGCAATGCGCGGGGAATTTCTGCTGATGGGTTAACGGTTGTGGGTAGTGGAATTAACCCCAGTGGTAATACTGAAGCTTGGATCGCTCGTTTAAATCCGCAAAATAATCCATCTGTACCAGAGCCTAGTTCTATATTAGGGTTAGGGCTGTTTTCTCTGGTGGGTTTTTTGAGGAAGAAACGGTCATAATATAACCTGACTTTGATGAGAATTCTACTCCGCAGAGGCTATAAATTCCCTATTTTTGTCAATTCAATCAGTTAGGGTCTAAATCATTAAAGAAAAGGGCATTCTCTAATTTTAGGGGGTGCTTTTTGGTTGTTCGGATGTATCGATCGAGCTACAATAAAAGGGACTTCTTTAGGCGAAAATATGGCTACAGGCATCGATATTAGCGAATTTATTGTTGCTAGTCCGGATATTTGTAATGCTCGTCCCCGGATCGCGGGAACTAGAATCACGATTCAAAGTTTAGTCATGGATCATAAAACGGGAATGAGTGCCGAAGCGATCGCTAAGGAATATCCTCAGTTAAGTCTGGCTCAAATTTATAGCGCTCTAGCGTATTATCACGCGAATAAAGAACAGATAGAGGCCGATATCGATGCTTACCGAGCCGATTGTGAAGACTGGGAATCACGATATCGAGCCGGTGAATTGTAATGAGTCAAATCCGTCTCTACCTTGATGAAGATGCGGGTCAACGCTCGATCGTGGAAGCTTTGCGGAATCTGAAGATTGATGTAATTACCACTTGGGAAGCGAACAACATTCAGCTACCCGATCCCGATCAACTGGTTTGGGCAACCCAGCAAGGTCGGGTAATTTATACTTTTAATGTAGGCGATTTTTGTCGATTGCATAAATCCTATATGACGCGCTCGATCGGCCATACGGGAATTATTGTGGCCGCAAAACAAAGATATTCCGTGGGAGAACAGGTAAAAGCTATTGCTAATTTAATCGCTACCCGCTCTGCCGAAAATATCAAGAATAAACTCGTCTTTTTAGGGGATTATCTAGAATAGAAGGCGGTCAGTAAGGTATAGTCATTTCAATTAAAATTGAGAATATTAATCCCAGAGTTCATAAGGGTTTTGTCGGTATAGAGTGTATCAGACTTATCTGAAATGACTATAACTAATGATTTCGTTAGTACCGGAGCCTAGTTCTATTTTAGGGTTAGGCCTGTTTTCTTTGGTGGGTTTTTTAATTAAGAAATGGTCATAATCTAACCTGACTTTGATGGGAAAGTCCATAAACTCCCTATTTTTGGCATTGCAATCAGTTAGCGTCTAAATCATTAGATAAAAGGGCATCCTCGAAAGGGGGGCTTTTTTGTTGGTGTATAATGGCAATATATTCTGAAGGATTGAGGAATAACCGATGACTCATGCCAGACAAAGTTTATCATCCATTTATGAAGAAGATTATCAGCAATGGCTAGATGAGACAGTTTTATTGTTAAAAAATCGTCAAGTTGATAGTTTAGATTATGAGCATTTGATTGAGGAGTTAGAAGCTTTGGGAAGGGAACAAAAAAATACGGTTGAGAGTTTAGTAATTCAAATCATACAACATCTTTTATTCTATCATTATTGGTCGAGCGAACGAGAAGATAATGATCGACATTGGCGAGGTGAATTAATTGGTTTTCGGACTCAATTAGAATTAAGATTAACGACCAATCTCAGAAATCATTTATCTAATCGTCTCGATTATCTTTATGGTAAAGCCAGAAAAATGGCAGAGGTGAAAACGGATTTAAAATTACCCTCAGAGAATCCTTATACTTTAGCTGATATTTTAGACGAAGATTGGCTTCCTGAAATTATGTAAAGAATTCTTCAGATAATTTTAGCTAGGATGGAGCCTAGTTTTCTAAGATAATTATTAATTTAAAATCTTCACTTTTTGGATGCTTAGATCGTTGAGCCTATTCTAATTCATCTGTAGAGATTTAAGAGAATATAATCACCACAAAATAAACCCGATTGCTTGGTAAATAATCGCATTTTATCACAATTTCTGCTAATTCGTTGACTCCATATTTTCCTTGAAAAGCCTCTAAAGTAGCTTGTCCTAAAGCTAAATCATAAGCGTCTTTTCATGTCTATCGCAATTCTTCATCTGTTAAATAATACCCTGCTGTTTTACGCCGTTTATTGCTTCTTTGAATCTGTTTAAGCTAAGACGTATTTTAACCCAGCTTAATTAATTTATTCAGAGATGAATCGTCTGATTAAATCTTCCCGTGAAGACTCTAACAAAAGGCGACTAGACTCCATCGGTGATAACTTAAGCAACTCATCAATAACTTTTATTAAAGACTCATCCAATTCCCCAAACCTCACTTGCATTAAATTTTCAATAATTTGTCGTTGTCCTTGTTGAAGTCCTTGTTGAAGTCCTTCCCGTTTAGTCGCCTCTTTCCACTCTAAATAAGATTGAGATAAAGCCATAAATACCTCCCTATCTTCTGATTCTAAAAGATTGTTAACTTCAACACTCACACGCCAACTGATCAATAATTCCATGACATTTTGACGGAAGGAATCGCCAGAGGGCAACTCAAGCAACTCTCTCACCGCTTGGCTTTGGGTTTTCCCCCGTCCCAACAATCTTAACAGTAAAGTGTCCGGGGTAATAGGTAACTGATTAATCGCTACAATTGCCGTTCGGTGAGAGGGAGATAAAAAGTAAATCCCTTCTGTCCAGTTTTCTAGTTCTAATTTAGCATCAAAACTCTCTAGGATGTGCAAACTAATAGAGGTAGCCAAAATCCACAATTTAGGTAAGTCATCCTCGTTTAACTCAGTTTTTTCCCGTTTCCCTTTCCGTTGAAGTTCAGCGAAAATCGAAAACAGTTTTAAGATACAGTTGCGAATTTCCGTTCGACTGGGAGCATTGCGAAAAGGCTCAAGCAAAGTGCTTGTTGTCACCATTTGCCCTAAAAGACCCAAAGATTGAGCATTTCCCCGTGTATTAGGGTGAGGAGAGAAGAAAATATCCACCTGACGGGTTTCATCCGCCACTTCCTTGCTGACTTCCACCCTTCCCAGAGGAGAAAGCAATTCTTCTAGGTATTGTTTGGCAAATTGGTCGTGAGGTTGTCGAGTCATGTCTTCAATCACTTTACTAAATTAGCCGTTAAAAGTTGATAGAGAAGACGAGTCTCGTAAAACAGTAACCGACATAACCCATCTTTTCCCAAAGCTTTAAAACTTGGTAGCTCTTGAGTGACTTGGGTTTTTTGCCCAGTTTTTTCGTTGCGAATAGAATAGGTGTGTTTTCGGGGATTTAGCCAAGAGTTCTTAAGTTTAGTCATAATCTCGGTTTTAGCGGGTTTATTTGGGCAAATACTCACCATTGCATGAGCATATAAGTGAGAGCGCATTAAGTCGGAACCCTTCCAAGACTTTTTAACCTTGTCCTGTTTTGCGGAGGTATCCCCTGAAATTTGATAGGAATATCCTAAACCTAGATAAGCCTGAAACTTTCTCAAGCTGATATCGTGATCACCTCTAAAATAAGGTTTCCCCTTAACTAAAAATCTTTCGATAGGGTAGCAATGTAAAAGCAGTAAGCTTTGAGTGATAGTACCAAAGCAAAATTGATTAAAGACTTGGCGATAAAGTTTAAACTGTTCTAAATCTAAAATATCTCTTAGCTCTTGTTCTTTAATCGAGATTCTAGTTTGATAGGTGATGATGTCATTCGCAAGTAATTGACTATATTCGCTAATTCCCGTCCCGGCTGTGGCTTTAATGCGCGGGTTTTTTATCAAACCGGCGATATGTCCTAACGTAGGATGGCTCAACTGGAGTTGAGGGGGAAAAGGTATAATAGAGATACAGAGTTGGAGGTAAGACCATGGACTGGCACCTTGACCGTTTGCTTAAACTACCGGACATGACTGTCGTTAAAGTTCAAGAAATAGAAGGCTTAATAT
>NZ_JAPZSR010000279.1:0-23612 GCF_027531875.1 Microcystis sp. LE19-84.1B
TGAGATAAACTCTCATTAAGCTGGCGATCGCTGACTAGAGTGTGACACTTCATAATTCTTAGTAATCGCTAAAAGTCTTACTATACAAGGGCTAGAGCAACTTTTGATTTCAACGACTAGGGTGCGGAATGTGGGTTTAAATGCGCGGGCAGCTTATCTTTCACTGGTTACTGAAAAAAGCTTGCCACTTGCCGATCCCTTGCCAGATCGGGAAAAAACTCCGTTAGAATACGGAAAGCCGTTTACAAAACGATACAAAATCATGACCGTTGCTTACCCTCGTAAATTCAAGAAGACGATGAGCGCTCGCGACATCATGAAGCGTGTCATTAGCGATCGCGAAATTCATTTTGTCACCCTCAACCGTTACCGCTACAACGAACAACGTAGCTGTAAAGACCTGACCGAACTGATCGAAACCTTGGACGGACAACCAAAAGAATTGATCCAAGAGCTTTCCCATCACGTCGCCGATGAGGCCCGCCATGCCTACTGGTTAACCGATTTATTAATCGAATTGGGGGCCGATGTGGGGAAACCGCCGGGGTTGTCCTATATCGATGAATTTGAACGTCTTCTCGATCAAGATCAATTCCAAGGCGAAGAACAAAGGGAAGATAGACTGATTGCGGCCCTAGCGGCAATTAACGTCACGGAAAAACGGGGATGCGAATACTTTGCCGCCCATATTTATGCCCTCAAAGCAGGGGAACAAACCCCAGAAAATCTGAAAATTCGGGAAACGATCGCCAAAATCTTCCCCGAAGAAGCGGGCCATGTGCGTTGGGGCAATCGTTGGTTAGCCAAAATTGCCCAAAAAAGCCCCGAACATCGGCAAAAAGTCGAAAAAGCTAAGGTCAAATACTCGGCGATCGAACAGGCCGCCTATGAATCGGGTATGGATATCACTCTGGGGGCAGAATTACGCCGCGTCGGTCATTTAATGGAAATCGCCGCCACTATGCCGCTCTGGGAACGTCCTCAATATCTGATGGAACGTTTACCCCAAACCCTTCTCGACCCGAAATTGCAATTATTCCGGGTAGAAGCGGCTCAAAAAGCCTGGAATCGTGATCCACAAATGTTTATGGAACGCTTTTTACCGATGTTTTTTAATGCGGACGGCAATATCGGCAAAAAAGAGAAAGTCAACTAATTTAACCTTGATTTTCAGGGGCAATCATTCAGCGATCGCCGAAGAAATGTTCATCGAGGATCGAGAAAATCAGCTATTGTTTTAAATAGGGGTGAGTTCTCGGCTTTGGGGCCAGAGAAACACCACTTTTTTACTGTTTATTTTGACTTTTCTTTTTTAGATTATGCGTCTTTTAGCTGCCTTCGATCGCTATCCCGATAGTGTATCGTTAACCCTAGAACCAGTAGCCACCGACTCGCAAAAATTTGATTTATATTTAACTTTACACCTACAGGCTCAAATTCAATCTCTCCTCGGCGGGGAAATCAAATGGGGACTGAAAGGAGGAAAATTAGATTTTCTTTTAGTTAATTGTCACCTAACACCTAATCCTCTTTCTAGTCAAGATTTATACATAAATCGTATTAATAATCATCAATGGCGGTTATCTTTCAAAAGTCCTCAGTCAATATTTACAGGAGCGATCGAAAGGATTAACCTAGGAACCGTCAGTGTGGTGGAAGAACCTTATCATCTCACGGTGCAATTTTCGCTGACGGCTGCCGATATCTGTATCACGGAAACATCGGGATTATGGAAACACGATCTAAGTCCCAATAAACATAGTATTTTAGAGCGAAAGTTAGCATTTTTCCTGATGGAAAATCAATTTGATGCTTTTTTAAGTCGTATTTCTTTGGGTTCATCGCAGGTAGAATTAGATACTGTTCTAGTTGAACCGCAACCAGCATCATCAGAAAATTTAGAGAAATTGCAGGCACAAATCGAGGGAATTTATGCTGCTGTTAGTGATGATTTTCTGGAATTAGCCCAATTAGCTGAACTTAATCCCCTAAAGGATTTTACTGGGGCAAATCTCCTGGCAGCGGAATTAAGTGGTATATCTTTAGGCATGGCTAATCTCTATCAAGCTAATCTGCGGGGGGCCAATTTAACCGATGCTGATTTAAGTGAAATTAACGGCAGTCATGCTAGTTTTAAGGGAGCGGATTTAAGCGGAGCCTTATTAGCTAATGCCGATTTAAGTTATGCTGATTTTTACCGTTCTAGTTTGGCTTTAGCTAATTTAATTGGCTCTAATTTAGAAGGAGCTAATTTGGTTGAAGTCAACATCACTCAAGCGAATTTGAGTGGGGCAAAAGTGCAGGGGGCAAAGTTTGCCGATAATGTGGGGATGACCGAGGAATTGCGGGAAAATTTACGCTTGCGCGGAGCTTTCTGCGATTAATCAACTATTCAGCCTCTAAATGACACCAAATACCCTCACCCCTCCCCGAAAATGAAGATTAGAGATTTTCCTCGGTATCTATCCCTAATTCCCGCAGTTTAGCCGCTAATTTCGCCGCTTTTTGCTTTTCTTGCTCGACTTGGTTTTCTGCCTCTAAAACCCGATTTTCTGCCTCTAAAACCCGATTTTCTGCCTGTTGTGCCGCTTCTGCGGGAGTGGGTACTAATTCGCCTTCGGGGGTAAAATAGCGCAATTTATTGGCGGATAACCCCAAATATAAGCCTAATTGTTGACTCCAGAGCCATCCCTGGGGATTGGGGGTAATCGGTTGATATTGACCGCTAATTAGGGTAAATCCCTGAAATTCTAAGCTTTCTGGGTCAAACCAAAAATAATCGGGAGTGCGAAATATATCTTGATAAATTTGTTTTTTCTCCTCTCGGTCAACTTTGGCGGTACTATCGGAGAGAATTTCGATAATTAAATTGGGATATTTGCCCTCTTCTTGCCAAACTACCCAACTTCTGCGGTTAGGATTGGGATTTGTCCCCAAAACGACGAAAAAATCAGGACCACGAAAGAATTCTGACTTTTTCTGGTTGGGACTGTAATAGATAGTTAAATTGCCGGTGGCAAAATAATCTTCTCGCTCGCGCCACCACCATTCTAAACACTGAATTAGTAAAATAATTTGTTGTAGATGTAGGTTACTTTCCAAGGGTGGTTCATCACTCCAAAATTGGCCTTGTGGGAAGATTATCTCAGGGTTGACATGAGACTCGACTAGGGGTAAGCTTTCAGCGATAGTCATGGTTTATCCAACAGAGATAGGTCGATAACTTATTATAAATGATTGAAGGGATTTTTTGAGCAATTGTAGCAATAGCAATTGAGGTAGAATATTCCTGTGGGTAAATCGCCATTTTCCCCTTAAACAATACCGGAACGCAGGGCAATTACGGCCGCTTGTACTCGGTCGTCCACGGCCAATTTATTCATAATTCCCCGCACATGGGTTTTAATCGTATTGGTGCTTAAATAGAGTTGTTCGGCGATTTCAGCGTTACTTTTGCCTTCAACAATTAACTTTAAAACCTCCATTTCTCGCTCCGATAAAAGTGCTAGATTGGGATTAGGTTGCACTGCCGGTGCTTTGAGATTATCCATGACTAAACGGGCAATTTGAGGGTCTAAATAGGTGGCCCCATCCTTAGCTGCTTCAATAGCGGCCAAAAGGCGATCGAGACTCGCTCCCTTGATACAATAGGCATCAGCACCACTGGCCAGAGCTGCGATCACTTCCTGTTGGAGAGTGTGGGAAGTGAGCATAACCACATGAACATTAGCTAAACCTTCCTTAATCTGTTTAGTTGCCGCAATGCCATCGAGACGGGGTAAACCGATGTCCATGACCACTAAATCTGGCCGTAGGGATAGGGCTAATTGTACCCCCGCCAGACCATCACTCGCTTGACCGACAATCTCAAAATCTGGCTGTTCACCGAGCGCTTGTTCTAAACCTAACTGCATTAAAGGATCGTCTTCAACAATTAAAATCCGCATGATCTTTGATTCCTAACGGGAAAATGTACGGTTTTCACCCATCTGCATGAAGCAGAACTACTCCTAGTTTAGGCAATCTGGAGAGAGATTAACAGTGATCAGCGATCAGTGACCAGTGACCAGTGACCAGTGACCAGTGAAAGATACTAAATTTATTGAAAATTGAAAACTTAAACCTAATAACTTAAACCTAATAACTTAAAACTTAAAACTTAAACCTGATAACTGATAACTGATAACTGATAACTGATAACTGATAACTGATAACTGATAACTGATAACTGATAACTGATAACTGATAACTGATAACTGATAACTGATAACTGAAAATGCTGCGTATTTCATCAGATCGATCTAAAATTGTGCTTGTTGCCCTAGTTTATCTGGGTGTTGGTTGGCTAGGCTATCTCTGCTTAGATTTAGGGTCGCGACCTGCCCCAATTTGGATGAGTGCTGGTATTGGCTTAACTGCTGTTTTTTTAGGGGGAAAAAGGCTAGTTTTAGGCGTTTTTATCGGAGATTTGCTTCTGACCTTCTTTTTAGGTGCCAGTTGGCCCATAGCTCTATTTTCGGCGCTCGGTAGCAGTATATCGGCTCTGTTAGGGGCGCAATTCCTGCATTATCTGAGATTTTCCGCCACTTTACAGCGTATTCGCGATATCCTTTTACTGGTATTTTTGGCGGCCCTATTAGCCTCGGCAGTTAATGCCACTATCGATACTTTTGCCCGTAGTTGGCTAAATACTTGGGATTGGCGACAATTTGGACAGTCTTGGGGCATTATCTGGCTCGGAGATAGTACAGGAATATTAATGACCACGCCGCTGCTGTTGCGTTTTTGCTTCAATCGTCACTCCCTGCGGGAACCACGACAACCCCAACGCTGTGGCGAGGCGTTACTTTGTCTGAGTTTGCTAACGGTGGTGACTTCTGTGGTTTTTGGTGGTCAACAGAATTTTCTTAACCCCGATTGGAGTATGGTGCAGTACCTCGAATATCTGCCTTTTCCTTTTGTGGTTTGGGCTGCCATGCGTTTTCAGACCTGGGGAGCGGTAATAGCCAATTTTTTGGTATCTATTTTAGCTTTGATGGGATTGGTCGGGGGAATCAGCCCTTTTATCCTACAGGCTCCTGATTATACCAGAGGTGTCCTGATCTTACAAATCTTTTTAGTCATTGTCATGTCAACTTCTCTGTTTTTATCGGCGGCGATTACCGAAAGACAACAGATCGATCGAGCTTTAAATGAAACTTTAGAAAGAGAACATTTACTAACACAAGTTGCTCTAAAAGTCCATCAATCTTTAGATATAGATCAGGTTTTAAATACCATTGTTGAGGAAATCAGACGTTTTCTTGATGCCGATCAAGTCTATATCGGTCACTGTCAAGAGGGGGGTTGGTCTAAGGTAATCGCTGAGTCCCGTCGTCCCGATATTCCCTCGCTGATGGGTTGGTTTCCCGAACCAGAATTACTGGAAGAATTGGGACAATTATTTTCTTTAGATAAGTTAATTATTGCCGATAATACCGCTAAGGTAAAAACTCTGCCCACTCTCAAGGGTTATTACGAATACCTGCAAGTTAAATCCTCTTTAGTTTTACCCCTAACGGTTAATAACCAACATTTAGGTGCTTTAGTTGTCCATCAATATTCCCATCCTCGTCATTGGCAAAAAAGCGAGGTCAAATTACTAGAACAGTTAGCCACCCAAGTTTGTATCGCTATCGGCCAAGCGCAACTATATCAGAGGGTGCAAAGCTTGAATAATAATCTAGAACGGGAAGTGGCGGCAAGAACCTTGGAACTGCGGGAAAAAGTCCGGGAAATTCAGCATTTATACGAAATGAAAACGGTTTTTTTACAGGCAGTATCCCACGATCTTCGCACTTCGATTATGGGATTAGTGATGTTATTAAAAAATTTCCAGTGTCGGCAAACAGAAAAAGTAACTATCTCGCGAGCAATGCTCGATCAGGTGGTGCGTAGTTGCGATCGACAATTAACTTTAATTAATGCTTTATCAGAAAATCATTTTGCTGAAGAACGGCCTTTAATCTTGCATCGTCAACCTCTATCTTTAAAAGAACAGGTGGAAATTTGGCTCAAAGATTGGCAAAAAGATTTTGATTTATACCAAGCTACTTTTATTAATCGTCTCCCCGATGATTTACCTGCTATTAATGCCGATCCTTGTCAGCTAAGAAGTGTTTTTGAGCAATTATTAAATAATGCCTTAAAACATAATCCTCCACCAATTCAATTAGCTTTAGATGCTCGTATTGACCAAGACATGATCTACTGCACTTTAAGCGATAATGGCATTGGCATGGATGAGGAACAATGTCAACATCTTTTCCATTTATATGTAAGAAATCTTCATAATCAACACCTAACGGGAATCGGTTTAGGTTCCTACCAATGTCGGCAAATAATCGAGGCTCACTCTGGGAGAATTGGGGTAAAAAGTACCCCACAGGTTGGCTCAGAATTTTGGTTTACTTTACCCATTGCCTATCAAAATTCTAGATTAATTAAGCTGGAGTTAGTCAACAGTAATCAGTGATTTTTTAACAGGATCAAGATAATTATGCTTACCCGTCAATCTGGGATTAGATTTGCTTTAGGTTTATTGATTATTTTCAATGTTTTCTATTTTGTCCATCTCGCCTACTATAGTTATGTTTGGCACGATGAATCTTTGGTCTTACTGCATCTTTCTGGTAACAGACCCGAACAGTTAATTAACTATCTGTTCGACGGACAAATTAAATCTACAGAACAACTCTGGCAATTTCAAGGGGTTAATTCCGTGAAAGGTTTTCCTGATACCTTAGCCTCTCTTTATACTAGCTCGAATTACGATCTACCTCTCTATTACAGTTTCCTCTGGTTTTTAGCAAGATTATTGGGCAATTCTTATCTAGTCTTAAGGGGATTTTCAGTCATTATTTGGTTTGGTATTTTATGGAGTTTTTACCATTTAGCTTTGACTTTATTTAAAAATAAAAACGCCGCTTTAATTGCCGCTACACTTATCTTCTTTTCCCCGCGTTTTACTGGTTATGCTCTGGGAATTTGGGAATACGGACTATATGTTTTCTTTTCGATACTTTCTAGCTGGTTATTTCTCAAAGCTATTGATTCCTCGCAACCGAAAAAAGATTGGTTTTTCTATAGTTTATCCCTAATCGCTGGTTTATATACCCATGTTTTCTTTATCTTTGTTCTAGTAGTTCATAGCCTATATTTTCTGCTGCAGCTGAATTCTTTTAACTCTTTAACCAAAAAATACTATAGCATCAGCTTACTTGCTTCCCTAGGTATTTATTCAATTTGGTTAACCCGGATTTTTACCAGTCGATTTACTGTCTTTGGATGGTCAAAAGGCAGTTTACCCCTAGAGGTACTTTGGCAAAGATGGGTAACAATGATCGCTCGTTTATTTTATAATTTTAGTTTAGCCAATCCCAGCAGCACCCCTATTATTGAATACTGCCTAATTATCCTCGTCATCATCTCCTTTATTTATCTGGGCAAAAAAGCTGATAAAAAAGTTTTTACCCTGATTATTCTCCTGACAATTATCCCCTTTTTCTCTCTTTTAGCTTGGGATCTAATCAGAGGATTTCGCTACACAGCTGTGGGCAGATTTTACTTACCAAGTTTTCTCGGTATGCTGCTGGCAGTTACCTTTTTACTAAGCAACGGATTACAGCAGCGCCAAATCTGGGCAAAAATTCTCTTAATATTATTGCTAGTTTTCGGATTAATTGCCAAAATTCCCTATCCACCGCCAGCAACTAGATATGTGGGCTATGGTAGCAATATTCCCAACGCTTATACAATGATTAATCGCAGTCAAAAACCTCTAATTATTTCAGAACATTGGTTAGATACCTTGCCCCTTATTCATACCACTGATGCTAAGACAAAGTATTTATTTATTCAGTCGGATATTAGAGTTTCCATCCCCTCCTTAAAAAATCAATTTACCGATATTTATCTCCTCAATCCTTCCCCCAGTCTCAGACAATATTTAGATAACCAGTCTGTACAATTATCTCCTACGGAAAATCAAGCCTTTTGGCGAATTGATTAAAAAGCCATTAACCGCTCTTGCCAAAACAGACCACAACCTGATAAACTGAATAAACCAAGACTTCAGGGAATAGAATTGGGCAGTTCACCCCTAAGAGGGATTGACTTTTACAGAGTTTTATGCTTGCTCAACTGGAGAGTCCCCGAAATCTGGTGATGAAGAGTTTTAGCCTCTTGGCTACCGGACTGACTAAGCAGACCTAACAAATTCAACTGTATGATACCGAGTCAAGACATCGGCGAGGCAGTAGATTCAGTCAGAAAAACTGACGCACAAGACTTCTCTAATTTAATGCCTAGACCTGGCTGGCAACAAGTGGCGGGTTTAGGTAGGGGCTGTTTTTGGTATTGAACCCCGATTCTTTTTGTTCTTTACCGGTTTTAGTGATTGCCAATAGGGATTTTAAGCCCGTAATTGGTTAAAAATTGCTATTTATTCGCAAAAATCCCTAGTTGCTCCCTGTACTAATCCTAGAGATCGACTTCATCATCAGTAATTTTTCCCAACCAATTCTCTGGAAATCAGCTTCCAGAACAATTTAGTTATTTTATGATTAGCAATGCCTTAACCAATCGTGAACATCTAATCGAACTGTATAATCGAGGTGAACGCAACTTTGCCGAAGTCAGACTTAGCGGAGTTAATTTAAAGAGACAGTGTTTAAACCAGATTAACCTCAGTCATAGTTACTTAAAACGAGCCAATTTAGCCGAAGCTTGTTTAATTAACGCTAATTTCAAGGACGCTTCCCTCGAAGAAGTTAATTTAAGCAAAGCTTGTCTTATCGATGCTAACCTGACTAAAGCCGACCTTTCCGGGGCAAATTTGCACCAAAGTCAACTAAGCGGCGCAATTTTGAGTAATACTGTTCTGAAAAAGGCTGATTTAAGTTCTGCCTGTTTAATTCACAGTAGCTTACTTTTTGCTCAACTGTTCAAAGCGAATCTCGAAGCCGCTAATCTCACCTCAGCCACTTTAACCCATGCCATGGCGGGGAAAGCTAACCTAAAACGGGCTATTCTCACTCGTGCTATTCTTAGCTCTGCCAATCTTAGCTATGCTAACTTAAAAGAGGCTAACCTAATTCGAGCCTATCTCTATCAAGCTAATCTGGAAAACTGCCATCTTCAATACGCCGACCTCAGCTATGCCGATTTGCGCGGGGCGGATTTACGGGGGGCGGATTTACGTTATGCTAACCTGGAAGGTGCTAATCTGACGGGAGCTAACCTCAATTGTAGCGATTTTGAGGGAGCTAACTTAACCGGAGCCGATTTAAGCAAAACTGACGCTAATAAAGCCAATTTTCGCCAAGCTAACCTAACCGGTTGTAATCTGCTCGGCGCTAATTTAGCCTCCGCTAACCTTTCTGGTGCTAATTTACACCAAGCGGGATTACTCTTGAGTTATTTAGTGGGAAGCAATCTTAAACGAGCTAATCTCAAACAAGCTAACTTAATTGGGGCGATTTTAACCGAAAATAATCTTCTTTCTGCTTCCCTCGAAGAAACTATTCTTCCTAACGGTAGTCGCGGTAATCTCCTTTCCTAATATAGCAATTTCCATACTTGTGAGGTACAGAGTCTTAAGTTTTGAGGAGTCAGGAGTCAGGAGTTAAGATTTTGGTGTACCTCATGAGATTGGGAAACGCTATATTCCTAGAAAAACCTAGTTGTAGAGACTTTTCTGCCGAGGTTTCTATAACCGTGGGGAGTGGGGAGACCACTTCGTGCGCGTTGCGGGGGGGGAGATGGGAGAATAACTAGGGTCTGCTGAAAAACTTTTTGCCGCAAACCCTATGATAGTTTCCTAAAAAAATACCTAACCAAATTTTTGGCTAGGTATCCATCAATTTACTTCCTTTGTCGAAAATGTTGCTAGATAATTTAACCAACACCAATTAATGAACCCCGGAATATAACATCGTCGCTACCCTTGGATATATCGGCTAATTGACTGATATTTTCTAACTCAATTGCAGGAACAGTTCGTTTAATTAAACCAGTTAAAACTTTACCCGGACCCACTTCGATCGCTTTTTCCGCACCCACATCTGGCAATTTCAACATAATTTCTCGCCAGCGAACCGAGCTAGTCATCTGCCAGATCAGATATTTTTTTAATTCTTCCCCGTCCTGGGTAGGATTGCTCGGATCGACATTAGAAATCACAGGAACTTTTGCAGACCGAAAATTAACTAATTCTAAAATCTGCTGAAATTGATTAGCAGCATTTTCCATCAAGGGAGAGTGAAAAGCGCCGGATACTTTTAACTGCATAACCCGCTTAACTTTCACTTGACCTAATACCAAATCCACCGCTTCAGGAGTCCCAGAAATCACCACTTGTTCAGCACTATTATCATTAGCAATAACTACATTTTCCGTCTGATTAACCACTGTCTCTAGACTGGTGCGATCGAATTTCATTAAGGCGGCCATTTTACCACCTTCGGCCGCATCCATCAAACGGGAACGGTTTTGAACTAGATTTAATCCTGTCTCAAAATTAAACACCCTGGCCGCATACAAAGCGGAATATTCACCGAGACTGTGACCAGCGACTAGATCGGGAAAATGACCTTTTTCTTGCAACAAATCCGCTAAAATACTCTCCACCACAAATAAACAAGGTTGGGTATAAAGAGTACGAGATAGGGTTTCTTCATCCCCTTGACATTTTTCCAGGACTGACCAACCGAGGATTCTTTCTGCTCTTTCTAATCTCTCTTGACCAAGTGCGCTTTCCGCTAAATCTCCAATCATTCCTAACGCTTGCGATCCTTGTCCCGGGAATATCCACGCTGTTTTCATAAGTTCTTAAAATAGATAGATAGATGTGTTTGGGTCAGTTATCAGTTATCAGTTATCAGTTATCAGTTATCAGTTATCAGATGTGAGTTTTTAGTTTACTGGTTACTGGTTACTGTTTACTGATCACTGTTTACTGATCACTGATCACTGAATTAATCTCCCCAACGGAAGATAATCCCACCCCAAGTTAAACCGGCACCAAAGCCAGAAGAAGCAATAATATCACCTTTTTTGACCTTACCACTCCTGACAGCTTCATCGAGGGCTAGAGGAATCGAGGCCGCGGAGGTGTTGCCATACTCGCTGAGATTGCTGATCACTTTTTCCGGAGGCAGTTTCAGGCGATCGCTCACCGCATCCATAATTCTTTGATTAGCTTGGTGCAGAACTAACCAATCGATGTCACTGGTGGTTAAATTAGCGCGATAGAGAGCTTTTTCGATGACCTCTGGCACTTTCGCCACGGCAAAACGATAGACTTCCCGTCCGTTCATCGTTAGAGGCTTATAAGTCCCTTTTTGAACCCTTACCCCCTCCTTAAGGGGCAATTCCTCCCCCTGATAGGCGAGATTGAGAGAACTATTCTGGCTGCCGTCACTATGGAGTTCAAAACCGAGAATGTTATCTTTTGTATCATTTGCTTGACAAAGAACCGCCCCTGCCCCGTCACCAAAAAGGACACAGGTAGCGCGATCGTTCCAATCCACCCAACGGGAGAGAACATCGGCCCCGATAACCAAGACATTGCGGTAAGTACCAGTACGGATAAACTGGGTGGCAGTGACTAATGCCACCAGAAAACCCGAACAGGCGGCGGTGAGATCAAAAGCGATCGCCCGATTAGCCCCGATCTGACTTTGCACTTGGGCAGCGCTACCGAACAGATCATCGGGGGTAGAAGTAGCCAAAAGAATCAGATCGATGTCCCTAGGCGACACCTGAGCCATTTCTAGAGCCTTAATCGCCGCTTGGGCTGCTAATTGGCTCAAAGACACCGATTGATCCGCTAAATGGCGTTTACCGATGCCTGTACGACTTTTAATCCATTCATCGGAAGTCTCGACAATTCGGCTGAGTTCTTCATTACTGAGAAATTGCCCTGGTGTGGCCGATCCACAACCGGTAATGACGACTGCTGCCCCGAATCCGTTCAAAATATTCCCCCTTTTTCAGTTATCAGTTATCAGTTATCAGTTATCAGTTATCAGTGGGAAGTGGGAAGTGATCAGTTATCAGTGGGAAGAATAAATAAAAATAGTCTCCTGTCTCCTGTCTCGGAGTCTCCTGTCTCCCGACCGCTTCAAGATGTTTCACAGCTTAATCTTCACCGTTCACCGACAACTTTTTTAATTGATGATGGTGGTCATTGTAGGCTTGAATGCGCTCAGAAACGCGATTATCGACGGCATTTTTCGCCTGTCGGATGGCGTTAAAAATTGAAGGCGCTTGGGAACTGCCGTGACTGATCACACAGACCCCATCGACTCCAAATAACAGTGCGCCACCGTGTTCTGCATGATCCATGCGTTGTTTAATCTGTTTAAGATTGGGTTTAATTAAAGCCGTCCCGACTTTACCCTGTATCCCTCTAGGTAATTCCTCTTTGAGAATTTGTAGGATAATTCCCCCCACCGCTTCGGCAAATTTTAACAGGACATTACCGACAAAACCATCGCAGACGATCACATCGAATTGTCCCGATAGCACATCCCGGCCCTCAGCATTGCCGATAAAGGGAATTTGCTGGTTATTTTCTAATAATTCGTGGGTTTTTAGGGCGAGATCGTTACCTTTGCTGGGTTCTTCGCCGATATTGAGCAGACCGACTTTCGGATCTTCAACCCCCATAACGTATTTACTGTAAATTGTTCCCATTAGGGCAAACTGCTCTAAATATTTGGGTTTACAGTCCACATTCGCCCCGACATCGAGGATAATCACCGATTTACCCGCCAACATCGTCGGCAGCACCGCACCGATCGCCGGGCGATCGATTCCTTTTAAACGACCTAAACGTAGTAACGCCGCCGCCATGGCTGCTCCGGAGTGACCGGCGGACACCACCGCATCGGCGCGATTTTGTTTGACTAAATCCATGGCCACATTAATCGAGGCCGCCGGTTTGCGACGGATAGCGGTGATCGGCTCTTCGTCCATGGCCACCACTTCCTCTGCGTGGACGATCGTGAGATTCTTGGGACGGGGATGATGCTGGAAATAAGCCTCAATCCGTTCAGAATCGCCGACTAATAATACTTCTACATCTAATTCTTCGGAAGCTCGCATCGATCCTGCGATAATCTCGTTGGGAGCGTAGTCACCTCCCATCGCATCTACCGCGATTCTTGCCCGATTTAATGCCGTTTCTGCCATTGAGTCAGTGGGATAGAAATCTTTAATAAGTTGAGCGGCAGCTCTTGACAAAAGCTGGCCGATCGAGGATTAGTGTTTTCTGATCGAGCAATTGTTAAAAATTACCAATCATCTCTATACAATAAGGCATCATTGCGATTAAGGAAAAGATGTTCTCAGTTTTTAATTTGGCAGTTTTCGGCTTTCTCTTGGGTTGGCTGGGGGGGCAATCCCAACCGATCGCCAATATTCCCCTAATTTCTTGGCAAAATCAGCCTATTTTTGACCTTCCCACCGCTCCCGATCCCCGGGTGGCGGCGATCGTGGCCGATTATCTGCAAGACTTGACTAAAAAAGGTTTAAACTCTAGTCAACAACGGGTCTTAATTGAGACGGAATGGGCTGATTTAGCTGATCATCAGGGTAATCTGCCCGCTGCAGCCGCCTCTTTAACTAAAATCGCCACTACTCTCGCCGCCGTGGAAACCTGGCCTCTCGATCATCGTTTTGCTACTCGTTTTTACAGCACCGGAGAGGTAAAAAACGGGGTGTTAGAGGGAGATTTAATTATTGAAGGGGAAGGGGATCCGCTTTTTGTCTGGGAAGAAGCGATCGCAGTGGGCAATGGCCTCGATCAATTAGGCATCCGTCAGGTCAAAGGCGATCTGATCATTACCGGTCAATTCGCCATGAATTTTCAAACCGATCCCCTCAAAGCGGGAGAATTACTGAAAATTGGGCTTAATCAATCGAAATGGTCAAAAGAAACCAAAAAAGCTTTTCAGAGTCTTCCTAGCGGCACAAAAGCCCCACAGGTAAAGATTTTGGGCATGGTTCGAGCCAGTCAAATTCGCCCCGAAAATGCCCAATTATTATTGCGTCATCAGTCCTTAACTTTAACGGAACTGTTGCGTCAGATGAATATTTATAGTAATAACGTCATGTCAGAAATGTTAGCCGAACTGCTCGGTGGCCCGGCGGCAGTGGACGCAATTAATACTAAAATTACTGGGGTAGGAGCGGAAGAAATTCAATTAATTAATGGTTCGGGATTGGGGATAGAAAATCGCTTGTCTCCCCGGGCAGTTATTGAGATTCTGAAAGCATTGGATCGCAAGTTAGCCAATCAACCGATCAAAGTCGCTGATTTATTTCCGGTGGGGGGACGCGATACCAAAGGAACTATGCAGTGGCGCGCCATTCCTAAAGGAGTGATGATTAAAACTGGAACTTTAGCCCAAGTTAGCGCCTTAGCTGGAGAAATTCCCACCCAAGAAAGGGGTAAAGTTTGGTTTGTAATTATGAATGCCGGTAGTAGCAATATCGAGGGATTCAGAAATCAGCAGGATCGGGTGTTACAAGCTTTAGATCAACACTGGCAAATTCTCCCAGAAGCGACTCAAGGATCGATTCCTGCAAGAGCCTTTCTAGGTGATCCCAGTCGAATAAGTCAAGGTTTCTAAGGGGGTTTGGGGGGTTCTACCCCCCAAAGGCTTGGATTGAGTGATAAAATCGGAAGTGATCACCAATTTTAGAAGATAGTTCCGCTTTAAAAATCCCAACTCAGTAGATTTACAAAAATGAGATGTACCCGGTTAAACGCATCCAGAAATTTTTAGGGATAAAAACACATTTGCGGCAAACCAAGGGATTCTTCCCAACCCATCATGAGATTGAGACATTGTACCGCTTGTCCCGATTGTCCCTTAACTAAATTATCGATCGCTGACATCACTATCACTCGATCGGTTCTCGGATCCACTTCAATACCGAGATAACATAAATTAGTACCACAGGCCCATTTAGTTTGTGGATAGACTCCCCCGGGTAGGATTTTGACAAAGGGAGAAGCGCGATAAAAAGCATTGTAGATAGTGATTAAATCATCCCGCACCAGATTAGGATCCCGCAAAGTTGCGTAAACTGTGGACAGGATACCCCGAACCATGGGCATTAAATGGGGAGTAAACTGGACGCGCACCTCATGACCAGCTAAATCACTGCAAATCTGCTCAATTTCGGGAGTATGACGGTGTTTTCCCGCTACATTATAAGCCCCGATCGAACTATCTGCTTCTGCCAATAACATATTAATCTTAGCTTGTCTTCCTCCTCCCGAAGTTCCCGATTTAGCATCAATAATCGTGGTTTCCGGGAGAATTAAACCCTGTCTTAACAGGGGAGAAATCGCCATTAAACTAGCAGTAGGATAACATCCGGGGCAACCGATCAAAGAGGCATTTTTAATCTCTTCCCGATAAAGTTCTGGCAAACCGTACACAGCCGTAGATGCGATCGCTTGATCCTGACGTTCCTTGCCATACCATTTACTATAGGTGTCTAGGCTAGTAAAACGATAATCTGCCGACAGATCCAAAACTTTACACCCTTTAGCGATCAAAGGAGGGGCTAAATCACAGGCTAAACCATTGGGTAAACCCAAGAAAACCACTTGACAACGGGAGGCAATTATCTCTAAATCGATCGCCTCCACATTAAGATTAATGCTATGACCGAGATGGGGATATAAATCACTGTAGGGTTTACCGGCGCTACTATCGCCCCCCAGATAGGCTAATTCGACAAGGGGATGTTCTTTGAGCAAACGTACCAACTGTACGCCACCATATCCGGAAGCGCCGACAATACCCACTGAAACCTTCTGTTCTTGCGTCATTTCCCTTATTCCTAAAAATTCTGATCGTTAAGATAACGCTTTAGTATGGCTGAATTTTAGCCTAACCAGTGGGATTTAAATCAAAAAACTTCCTATAAAAACCTAGTATCTCGGCCGGGTTGTCCCTAAACCGTCAATTTCTCTTGATCAATAGCCGGTTATCTTAATGATGAGGTACAAGGTTTTCCTTTTAGGGAATCTGTCATCGGGAGATGATGCCAAATTAGCTTAAACTTCATCTTTAGGAGAAAACCTGTAATTTAATCCCCCATATTTACAATTTTGATCGCACTGTAAATTCATAATCTCCTCCCGGTTCTAATTGATAATCATAGCGTTCTAAAAACCGATTCAAGGGTTCAAAAATCAAAGCCCTACCTAGGGAAGGTTGTACTAATAACTTGCCTTGAAGAAAATGCCATTGAAAACGCCATTGATATTGTTCCGTCCGCACTTCTCCCTCTAATTTACCCGTTTGCCAAGATTGCTTAATTATCCGCACATAAGCCGTGCTTTCTGGTCGATTGCCGCCACTCACCTGAACCCTACCTATAGATTAAATATCAAACATTAAGATAGCGAATTAATCCTTGTTTGTCATTACTTGAGCCAATTTTCTCGACTTTATTCTGGGGAAGTGACTTCATTAACTTTAGAAACCAAGACATTTAACTGAAAAGGTCGCCCCATTTCCTTAGTAATAAATTCTTGCAACAATTCTACCTGTCTGGGAGTGATGCTTTCGGCGGTTCTTACTACTAATCTCACCCGGGGAGGCTGCTTGAGCCAATTAATTGAAGATTCCAATAATTCTGCCCGTTTAAAAGTAATCGTTCGTTGTAATAAAGCTTTTTTGATCAACCTTTCTAAGCGAGCTTGATTAGCCAGAGTTGCAAAACTTATTCCTAAAGGAATTAGCAGCACTGCTGTCAGGATAGAAGTCAAAAATAGAGCGTTACGCGCCCGATGAAAACTAGAATAACCGGCCAGTAAAAAGACCAACAAACAGGCGAGAGCAATGCCTAATAAATTGGTAATATATAACAGAGTTGCCCCCAAACTTAGTATCCAATTGCCTTGGGATAATCCTAAACCAATCGTGCAAACTGGTGGCATTAAAGCCACGGCAATCGCTGTTCCCGCTAAAGTACCTGAAATTTTCGGTTCTATTTTGGCATAACCACTGATTGCCCCTGCGGTAATTGCCACTCCTAAATCTAAAAGATTCGGTTGAGAACGGGCTTGAATTTCACTACCAAATTCAGAAATTCCGATTAATAATCCTAGAAACCAAGCTATCGCTAAAGCGATAATCGTACCGACTAAAATCGCCAAGGCTGACTTACGAATTAATCGCCAACTGCCAATTAAACCACCAAAAGCCAGACTACGAATCGGCAACATCAAAGGGGCAATAATCATCGCCCCAATAATCACGGCCGCACTATTGGCGACTAAGCCAAAGGTAGCGATCGCACAAGAACTAACAATCAAAGCTAGATAGGGAAAATCGAGGGACGCTTCTAACCATAAATCGCGCCACATAGCCCGCGATTGTTGCCAGGTCAAGGGTTTTCTTGAGAACCACGAGTAGAGCCGTTCTTTTCTGGTCATGGGACTTAGGAAGATTAACTTTTCTTTTACTTATAGCTTTTTTTCTCTAATCAATGTATATTTGTATCATTTTCTTTAACTAATCTTACCATTTTTTCTTCGCCTCGATTGATGAAACCTCATGACCAATTTGCTAAAAACTATCTGGAAGAATTATTATCGCCCCTAGGCCGGGTAGAAATTAGCAAAGAAATTACCGACGAAACCCGACAAATTGATCTATTTTTTTCGCCTTATCCAGAGGGGCAGATAACTGTCGATAATCTAGGATTATTAGGTCAAATTGCCCTAAATAGCGCCCTCCTAGAACCCTATCGTAATTCTCCCACTCGTGCCGATGTGCGTAATTGTCTCTCGAAATTAACCGCCGTTTTTGCTGAACTACAGCGACAGGCCAAACGAGAAAATAGCTCCTACAATGAGGAAAATTTGCCCCGTTTATGGATTCTTGCCCCTCTGGTTAGTGAAACTATACTAAACGGTTTTGGGGCGGTCTTAGACCCGAATTGGCCCGAAGGGGTGTATTTCTTGCCTCGTTTACAGCGCACGGCTATTATTGTGATCAATCAACTTCCTGTTAATTTTCACACCCTCTGGTTAAGGTTATTGGGTAAGGGTAAAACTCAGAATCAAGCCGTGCGAGAGTTGCTAGAATTACCAATAGGGAACAACTACCGTCAAAATGTCATAGAACTATTACTTAGTTGGCGGGTGAGCGTGGAAATACAAAATATTTTAGAAGAAGAAGATCGAGAGGTGTTTATGACGTTATCCCAAACTTATCTGGAATGGAAAGAAGCAGTGAGACGACAAGCTAGAGAAGAAGCTCTTGAAGAAGGTCTTCAAGCAGGTCGTCAAGAAGGTCGTCAAGAAGGTCGTCAAGCAGGTCTTCAAGAAGGTCGTCAAGAGGCGCGTCGGGGCATGATCGAAAATTTACTACAAGTGCGCTTTGGACAGTTAGATGATTCTTTTAATCCCGTGATTGAGGGATTGTTATCCTTATCCCCCAGCGAATCTAGCCGTTTATTAATCGAATCCGCCCGCGAGGAGCTATTTGAGCGTTTTCACGATATAACCCCCCAGTAGATGGGAGCGCCAGAGCAGTAACCAGTCAACAGTCAACAGTCAACAATGAAATATGATTGGCCGCTCACTGATGACTGGTAACTGATCACTGATCACTGAATTTACCGTTTAGCGGCAACAATGGCAAAAACGGTGGTATGGGGATCGTCTTTTAAAGTTACCCCTTCTGGCATTTTCAAATCACCCACGAGCAGGGATTGCCCCACACCGATCCCCGACACATCAAATTCGATCACTTCTGGGATATTATCGGCAATACAGGAGACATTAACTTCGTTGACGAACTGTTCGATTAAACCGCCCTGTTTGGTTCCGATCGCTTCTCCTATGGCTTTAATCGGAACAACGATATCGAGCTTACCGTGGGCAGATACGGAGAAGAAACTGAGGTGATAGAGATTTCTTTTCCAGGGATGAGATTGTACCTCTTGGATCAAAGCTTTTCCCGTCCAGGGCATTTCGGGGACATTCACATCCACCAGGGTATTATTTACCGAGGCCTTTTTGAGCAGGGTTAAGGCCGCTTTTTCTCCCACCACCAGAGAAACCGATTCCGTGCCGTTGTGGCCATAGAGAACCGCCGGGATCAAACCCTGACGACGTAGCTCCCTGGGGTTAATATTCTCCGGTCTTTTTTGACATTCAACGCTAACTTGCATAGTTGACTAATCCTCTTTAGCAATGATTTAAAATTCGTGATTATCCCAAGGTGAGCCATTTTCGTCCAAAAGAGCGCGTTTTGGACCGTGAATGGGGTCTTCAACGATAATAGTTTGGTCGCGACTAGCTCCTAGAGAGATAATAGCGATCGGTACTTCCATGATCGCCCCTAGGAATTTTAGATAATCGAGGGCCTGTTTAGGCAGGTCTTCCAGACTCCGACAATCGCTGGTAGGTTGTTGCCACCCCGGCATCGTTCGGTAAATCGGTTGACAACGGGCGAATTCCACGGCGCTGCTGGGCAAATGGCGACAGGTTTGGCCGTCCAATTGGTAGGCAACACAGACTTTGATTTCCTCTAGGGTATCGAGAACATCTAATTTGGTAATCGCTAGACAGTCTAAACCATTGATTCGCACTGCGTAACGACCGATAACCGCATCAAACCAACCGCAGCGACGACGACGGCCGGTGGTAGTCCCGAATTCCGCCCCGCGATCGCATAATAACTGCTCGATCTCCCCCTCTAATTCCGTGGGAAATGGACCTTCCCCTACCCTAGTGGTGTAAGCTTTGGCCACACCGATCACTCGATCGATTACCGTCGGACCGATGCCAGAACCTACACAAGCACCCCCAGCGATCGGATTGGAGGAGGTAACATAGGGATAGGTTCCGTGATCGAGGTCGAGTAGGGTGCCTTGGGCCCCTTCAAAAAGAATATTCTTACGCTTGCGGATTGCTTCGTAGATTTTTAGGGAACTATCGACCACATGGGGACGCAGTTTCTCGGCATATTCTAGATATTCCTCGATCACCGTCTTCGCATCTAAAGGCGGTAAGTTATATAACTTTTCTAAAATGACGTTTTTATAATTGATCGTCCATTCTAGTTTTTGCCGCAGATTCTCTGTATTGATCAAGTCGATGACTCGAATACCGATGCGCTCGGATTTGTCGGCATAGGTGGGGCCGATACCCCGTCCCGTGGTGCCGATTTTATATTTACCCCGTTTTTCCTCGGATGCTTGATCGAGCAGCCGATGATAGGGCATAGTGACATGAGCCGTTTGCGAGATATAGAGATTGTCGGTGGTAACATTGAGGGCGTGTAATTGCGCCATCTCTTTGAGTAACACCGAGGGATCTATGACTGTGCCTGAGCCGATTATACATTCCGTATCCGGGTAGAGAATCCCGGAGGGAATTAGATGGAGTTTGAACGTTTGACCCTCGACGACGACGGTATGACCCGCATTTACGCCACCTTGAGAACGCACCACCACATCCGCCGACCGACTCAGCAGATCCGTGATTTTTCCTTTTCCTTCGTCGCCCCATTGGGCACCAATCACTATAACGTTAGCCAAGGGTTTATTGAGTCTAGCTAAAGTTCACACAAACTACCATTATCTACACTGGGTAGACATTTTGTCAAGAGCATTATTGATTTAGTTATGGCTTTATTTCGCCCTTCACCACGTTTATTCAGCCTATTTACCTTTTTCTTGTTGCTCTGCGGTGCGGCAGCGTTCTTTTTCTAGGGGAAACCACGCCGCCAGAAAAACCCTAGTGGCGATCGCTAATGTCTTGGTAGTAAGGCATTACGAAGGAGAATTTCAGCGGTTGTGTCCTGGGGCAGTATTGGGTATCAAGAGTTGACCACAAGCCAAAAAATGCGAACTACCCTAGGCTAGGGGAATTACTTGTCAAAGAAGGGTTGATATGTTAAAGTGTGTTGCAAATATGAAAAAATATAAAAAATATCAACTAACTACTCAACTTCTCTCCTATGGATATAAGTAAATCTGCGAGTAGCTACCGACCTGAGATTGACGGACTCAGAGCTATAGCTGTCTTAGCCGTAATTATTAACCATTTTAACAAAGACCTATTGCCCAGTGGTTATCTAGGTGTAGATATTTTTTTTGTTATTTCTGGTTATGTAATCACTGCATCTCTAGCGAAGCGAACGCAGAAAAACTTTAAGGAATTTATTGGGGGATTCTATGGAAGAAGAGTAAAGCGTCTGATGCCCGCTCTAGTGCTGTGCGTAATTATTAGCAGCATTCTCATTTGCCTATTTGAAGTTTATCCTATAGCCTCTCTCAGAACGGGAATCGGGTCTCTTTTCGGAGTCTCAAATCTTTATCTGCTGAAGCAAGCCACCGACTATTTTGGAGTGTGGGCAGAGAGGAACATTTTTACTCACACTTGGTCTTTAGGCGTTGAGGAGCAGTTTTATCTATTATTTCCCTTTTTAGTTTGGTTAACAGGCTTTACTCAGCAAACCGTCAAAGGAGCGAAAAATCTTTTTTGGTTGATGTGCGTGCTTTCCACTGCTTCCCTAGTCTCTTTCATTCACTTTAACGCAGCCTATCAACCGGGGGCATACTTCCTGATGACTTCTCGTTTTTGGGAGATGGGAGCAGGGAGTCTCCTTTTCCTTTTCCTATACAATCGTAAAAGTTTCCTTCACGATTATCTGAAAAAGTTGCCTGCTGGTATAGCTATATTATGCCTACTAGCCATTATGTTTGTACCGAGTCAATTTATTGTCCTCGTAACAATCGCCTGTGTATTATTAACAGCAATAGCCATTACTTCCCTACGTCCTCAAACCAAGATATTCAACCTACTCACTCAGCCCCAGGTTGTTTTTATTGGTTTAATTTCCTACTCTTTGTATCTCTGGCATTGGGCAGTAATTGTTTTAAGTAAATTGACCGTGGGGATCAATTTATGGACATTCCCTATACAATTACTGTGCATAGTATTAGCTTCTCTTGCTTCTTACTATTGGGTAGAAAAACCCTTCAGACATAAGCAATGGTCTAACTCTCAAGGGAAATCTATAGTATATGGTATAACTGCTTATGCGATGGCAACTGTCCTATTAATCGGACTTCTATCCTCCCCCGCAAGAGCTTTATATACAGGCAGCAAGAATCAGCAAAAGCCAGATAATATCTCCGAGAAAAAATCTGTAATAGTACAGGATAAAAAGCAAGGTAATATAATTCTTATTGGTGATAGTCATGCCAATCATTATAAAGGAATGGTAGAACAGGTGGCTGAGGAGCTTAAAATGAATAGCAAAGTAGTAGCAATTAACGCCACCATATTCCCAACTATGGACTATTCCAGTTCCGTAGGAGGAATGACCTTAGCCAAAAATCAGAACAATAATAAAACCCTAAACAAAAGAGTATATAATCAAATTAATCGCTTAGAACCTCAAGAAAACAATATCATCATTCTATCTTCCTACCTCGCTTATTACTTTGGACAGCCGCGTATTGGCACAAGGAGATACGAGAGAATCAATTATTATCTTGAATCGGGAGTAACAGAAAACCCTCAAGATGCTCTAGTAGAATGGCTGAAGGAGCTTAAGAAGTTTGCTCAAGACAATCAGAAGACAAAAATAGTTGTTATGTTGCCTACTCCTGAGATGCCTGATTTATATCCTTTAGACTTGTGTACTCAAGAATGGTTCAGGAGAAAGCCATCGGATAAGTGTTTCGTTAAGATGGAGCGGGAAGAACTAACGAAAAAGAATGAGAAATTTACAATCATTCTACGTCGGGAAATTGAGAGCATTCCCAATTTAGTCGCTTTCGATCCCTTTGCCTTACTATGTCCTCAGAGTGAGAAGTATTGTCATGCTGTACAGGATAATCAAAGGCTCTATTCCGATGAGAACCATCTTACCCTCCAGGCTACAGATAAAATTCGAGATAACTTCCTGCAATTTTTGCAACGATTGACTAAGGAAGGCTTTTCTCGTCACAGTACATAGTATCTAGTTGACTTTCTAAGTCTTGAGGAAATGTTAAAGATTACTGGAGGACTGAGGAAACAGTTGACAATAGCAGTAGAAAGCGAGCTACTAATAGCTGACTCTCTCAACAGCTAGGGAAGAAAAGCCTGCCTCTCTGCCTCTGGGAGCATCTCATTTATGCAAGTGAGTAATTATACTTATCCCTAAAACTGTTTTCTAGCAAGGCTTTCAAAATAGCTTGACATAAAAACCTGATTTAGGGGTTACAAAGGTGAGATGCTCCCGTGCCTCTCCTCATAAGTAGCCTATACTCAAAGGATTTGTGCGAAACGTTTAGGCATGAAATAAGGTTGAAATACCTGAAATAACCGCCTAGTAAGGTCTTCAGTCCCCTGACTGAATCTAATAGGTCAACCCTGACCAACCTTATATACTTTGCACGGCTACAACTTGCATTTTTTACTCAAGGACAATAATATAGTTTAAGAGTCATAATTAGAAGCAAAGCACTCATTAAAAACATGATTAACCTAGAATTCACGGAAGAAGAAAAGAACTCACTGTATTATGAAAGAT
>NZ_JAPZSR010000108.1:0-18079 GCF_027531875.1 Microcystis sp. LE19-84.1B
TTGAAATATTATGGAGATTTTTAAAATATGAATGGATTGAATTTAGTGCCTATAAAGACCGAAAGAGCCTCCTCGCTTACGTTAAAAAAGTGCTGGACAATTTTGGAGGCGAGTATGTAATTAATTTTGCCTAGGTACTTAGCATCTCCAAATAGTGATATTGGTAAACGATTTTCTCCTTTTCTCGTCAGATATAAACTAGGTGAACCAAGATAAAAACTCTCAACATTTTCAATACATGGATCGAGAATGCGAATAGAATTTAGCACTTCATTTTTTTTGCCTTGAAAAACAATAAGTTCATAATCTTCGACTAGATCAGCATTAATTTCTCCCATTGATGTTGTGATTATTGGCATATTTTTGGCACTTTCTGAGCTATAGTCGGATGGTTTTATGTATTGTCCATTCAAGCTAATATTTAAATAATTTTTGGGTGTGGCAATTATAATAAATTCCTCACTATTTCCCGAGAATTTATCGATGATATTAAATCGCAAAGTAGGTATTATACCTTTGGGAAAATATGATTCTCCTTCTATAAAATCCCGTAACCAATCTAATCCACCAGCTATTTTGGTGCTTCTTGATAACTCTTCTGAAATGTTTTCAGAGAATATAATTCTATTTTCCGTTTCCTGTTTATTCTCATTTTGGGTTTTAATCAACATTTCTTGCGGCTGATTTTGCCTAAAAAATAAATTTTCAAAAGTCTGTTTTGGTAATGCCTGATGAATTCTTGTTGCCTCTCTTCTCAAGTATCTTAAAAATAAAATATTCTCAGGCTTGTCAGCAACAATTAAAGCCTCTAATAGGGCAGTTTTCCCTGAATTGTTTTTACCGCCAATTAAATTAACTCGCTCAAAGCCTTCAATTTTGGTATGCTCAAAACATCTAAAATTACTAATTTCAATATCCTTAATCATGTTGACCTCCGGGCTGAATAAGCATAAATTTAGGGTTAGGAATGAAGCTGGCAAGATGGGGATTTTTTTACTTAATTCTAGACGAGAATCGCCTCCAACTCTCAAAAAGGTGACTATCCCCCACCGAAACTGCCGCCCTAAGAGATAATAGAGACAGGGATTTATTTACATTTCTTCATCATGGCGAGAGACTTACGAGGATTTATTAAGCTTTTAGAAGATCGTGGCCAATTACGCCGCATTAGTGCATCGGTCTCTGCCGATTTAGAAATTGCCGAGATCGCTAATCGGATGCTACAAGTGGGGGGACCGGCCCTACTGTTTGAAAACGTGCAAGGGGCCGAGTTTCCCGTCGCTATTAACCTGATGGGAACGGTAGAACGCATCTGTTGGGCGATGAACCTGAATAAACCCGAAGAATTGGAAGATTTAGGCAAAAAACTCGCCCTGTTGCAACAACCGAAACCGCCGAAAAAACTCTCCCAAGCGATCGATTTTGGTAAAGTGTTGTTTGATGTCCTGAAAGCCAAACCCAACCGTAACTTTTTCCCTGCCTGTCAACAGGTGATTTTAGAGGGGGATGAAGTAGATTTAAAGAAAATTCCGATGATTCGACCCTATCGGGGGGATGCAGGCCAGATTATCACCCTAGGGCTAGTAATTACTAAAGATTGCGAAACGGGAACCCCTAACGTCGGTGTCTATCGCTTACAGCTACAGTCTCACAATACCATGACCGTCCACTGGTTATCCGTGCGCGGTGGGGCGCGTCACCTGCGAAAAGCGGCACAAATGGGCAAAAAATTAGAAATAGCCATCGCTTTAGGGGTCGATCCTCTGATTATCATGGCTGCTGCCACTCCTATCCCCGTAGATCTCTCAGAATGGCTGTTTGCGGGATTGTACGGCGGTTCCGGGGTACAGTTAGCCAAGTGTAAAACCCTCGCTTTGGAAGTGCCGGCCGACTCAGAAATCGTCCTCGAAGGAACAATTACTCCCGGAGAGGTATTGCCAGATGGACCCTTTGGTGATCACATGGGTTACTATGGCGGTGTGGAAGATTCACCCCTGATTCATTTCCACTGCATGACCCATCGTCGTGACCCCATTTATTTAACCACTTTTAGTGGTCGTCCTCCCAAGGAAGAAGCGATGATGGCCATCGCTCTTAATCGTATTTATACGCCGATTTTACGGCAACAGGTGTCGGAAATCAGGGATTTTTTCCTGCCGATGGAAGCTTTAAGCTATAAAGCGGCGATTATCTCCATTGATAAGGCCTATCCCGGACAAGCGCGACGAGCGGCCTTAGCTTTTTGGAGTGCCTTACCCCAGTTCACCTATACTAAATTTGTCATCGTCGTCGATAAGGAGATTAATATTCGCGACCCCCGGCAAGTGGTTTGGGCAATTAGTTCTAAAGTGGATCCGGTTCGCGATGTGTTTATTCTCCCGGAAACCCCCTTTGATAGCCTCGATTTTGCCAGCGAAAAGGTCGGTTTGGGGGGGAGAATGGGAATTGATGCCACGACAAAAATGTATCCCGAAACTGACCACGAATGGGGGGAACCTTTGGAGTCGGATCCGGCCATGGCGGTCAAGGTTTCCCAACGCTGGTCAGAATACGGTTTAATCGACATTAATTTACAAGAAGTGGATGCCAATAAGTTTGGCTACGAAATGTAGATTTAAGTAGGTGGGTGGAATTAAATATAAGATGAACGTAGGTTGGGTTGAAGCATGAAACCCAACGCCTGCATGGGTTACGCTACCGCTAACCCATCCTACAAATAATTTTGCCTCCCTACTTAGTGATTAGTTTTTCGACTTAGTAAGCGTCCTGTAGTTCGTAGAATTCGGGAGAAACGTAGTCTTTGCGTAGAGGCCAACCGACCCAATCTTCCGGCATTAAAATCCGTTTCAGGTGGGGATGTCCTTCATAAATAATGCCGAACATATCATAACTTTCTCGTTCTTGCCAGTCAGCCGCTTTCCAAATCCAGTAAACCGAAGCAACTCGGGGATTATCTCGAGGAAGAAAGACTTTTAAGCGCACTTCCACGGGACTATCGACATTATCGGTTACTTTGACCAGATGATAGAAACTAACCAATTCTTTCCCTGGTCCCAAATCGTAAGCACCCTGACATTGGAGATAATTAAAACCATAAGCGTATAAAGCAGTGGCCAGAGGAATTAAAAAGTCTGGTTCTACTTTAATCAATTCCACACCACTATGGTCAGCTTCTAAAGCTTGATGCTCAAAACCATTTTCGCTTAACCAAATCGAAGTGGGGCCAGCTTGCACAATAGCTGTCGTTTCTTCAGTCATTTAGATTTCTTCCTTTTGTTTCGTGGTCAAAAGAGCGGGGGGAACAGGCATACCAGTGGCTTCTAGTAACTCTTTCGGGGGTGCTTGACGGGTGGCCGATTGCAGATATTTACCCGTAAGAATCGGTTCCGTGGGCTGCATTTTGTGGGTGGTGCTGTAATAACGATTGGTTTGCTGGAGGACAGTCCCGCGTTCTTGAATAGATTCGTTAGCGACTTTTTTCCGCAGTTTAATAATCGCGTCGATAATCGCTTCCGGACGGGGGGGACAACCGGGTATATAGACATCCACGGGGATAAGTTTATCTACCCCTCTAACTGCGGTGGTGGAGTCACTGCTGAACATTCCCCCCGTAATCGTACAGGCACCCATGGCGATCACATATTTAGGTTCTGGCATTTCTTCATACAGACGCACCAAAGCGGGGGCCATTTTCATGGTGATTGTACCAGCAGTGATGATTAAATCGGCTTGCCGGGGACTAGAACGGGGAACTAAACCAAAGCGATCAAAATCAAAACGGGAACCAATCAAGGCCGCGAACTCGATAAAACAGCAAGCTGTACCGTATAGCATCGGCCAAAGACTTGACAAACGCGCCCAGTTATACAGGTCATCAACGGTGGTAAGGATGACATTTTCCGATAAATCCTGGGTAACTTTGGTGCGTTCGATGGGATTGAGGATTTTTTCGCTTTGTTGTTCGATAATTTGCTTAAATTCGCTGGTAGGGTTGGGACTCATCCGGTTATCCTCTCATGAAAAGTCAAAAATAAGGAAAATTATGGCCGTTATGACCATTCTAAGGCTCCTTTCCGCCAAGCATAGACGAGAGCAACCACAAGGATAGCAATAAAGATCAATGCTTCTACAAAAGCTAATAGGCCCAATTGATTGAAAGCTACTGCCCAAGGGTAGAGAAAGACGGTTTCCACGTCAAAAACCACGAAAACGAGGGCAAACATATAATAACGAATGTTAAACTGAATCCAAGCACCGCCGATCGGTTCCATCCCCGATTCATAGGTGGTGCGTCTTTCCGGACCGCCACCACTAGGCCGCAGGACTTTGGAGGCCGTTAGGGATAGGATTGGTACTAAACTGCAAGCGAGCAGAAATCCTAGAAAATACTCGTAACCTTTGAGGACAAACACTGGGTTTTTTTTCTCCTTATTCGCTATCGACAGGGGAAGTTGTCGGCATCTCTATGGGTACTTATTATAGAGGCTTTAGCAACCCGTCTCCTTCTCAAAAGCAGCATTGAAGATGTTTATCGATACCATTAGCTAATCGTCGGGTCAAACTTCGCTTCTGTCTCTGCTTTGCTCTTAACTCTGACGGGGTGACAAGGAAATGACCGTAATGGACTGCTGGCTATTCAGATTACTCGTTAAGACTGCATGGGAGTGCCAGAGTTGCCAGTCCGAGCATTTGTACTAAAATTTCCGATAGGCAGTCTAAATTAGGAGAAATGCTGTCAGACCCACTATACTTTGTTAATGCACCCGCTCAGAAAAGCGATCGCTTTATTTTGGCTCCGGGAAATGGACTTGCGATCAAGTATAAGTAGTCGTGCAAAATAAATTTCCTAGTGAAGATAGGCAAGAGGCAATAGGCAAGAGGCAAAAGCTTTATCGAAATATGTAATTAATTTTGCTTAGGTACTTATCAGGATGGATATTTTTTTACCGTTGAAAAGGGTTAATTAGATTTAATTTACTAAGCCAATTAAAATCATCAATTTTGTTTCAGTGATCTTAACCAAGTTTCTGACATAACTATCTCCTCAAAGTTGAGTAGCTTGTTTATGAAGCCAACTTTTCAGACTTTTATACGCTGATAACCACATTTGGTTCACTGCTGGAATAACCCATAGTTATAAAATTTTGACTAGGTTTTTCCACTATATTAATCCATTTTCTCACCTCTGGAAAATTTTGAACTCTCGAATAGAGACGATTATGACGGTTTAAAGCAGTTGTCAAACTGTGACCCGGATTAGTTATAGTATGTCTGGGGTTATTGGAATCAGTTTTCCCTTCTTGACTGGATACCGAAGCTAAGATCATAGATTTCAGAAAACATTCGATCGTAATACCTCCAAAGTGCATAGCAGCTATTTTCCTATTAGATTTACAAAGTATTTCTGTATCTTGATGACGTTGTAAAAAAGCTGATTGGTAATCTTCCATCCCTAATTATCTATTCCCTAGAGTTAATACCTGTGAATAAGTTTTTTTTAGCTGAGGATTAAACAAGGGTACTTTATTAGACAATAAAGCACCCTTTTAATTTAGCTTAGAACTCTCCTTTTAAAGCGGCATTACAGCGCTCGCAAATAGTGGGATCATCGGCAAATTTTCCCACTTGAGTGGAATAATTCCAACAGCGATCGCATTTTTCTCCGTCCGCTTTGACAATTCCCACCGAAACAAAGTCCGATTCTCCCTTATATTCTGCGGTTTGAATTGCGCTAATATCACTGACTAATTCCACTTGAGAAGAGAGAAATAGATAACGCAATTCATCGACTTTATTCCCCGTTAAACTCTCACAATTGTTGAATAATTCTAACTCCTGTTGTAAGGTTTCATCGGGAACATAAAGTAAAACTTTTGCCTCTAAAGAAGCACCGATCGCTTTATCATTTCTGGCAGTTTCCATCACCTTATTAACTTCGGTGCGTAGCTGCCGGAATTTCGCCCATTTATCGGCCAATTCGCGATTATTCCAAGCAGGATCGATTTTTAGCCATCCTGACTCAAATACCGATAAATAAGGAGTTTTATAGGGGAGAAATTGCCAGATATCTTCCGCTAGATGAGATAGGACAGGAGCGATCGCTTTAGCAAGATTTTCTAAAGCAATAGCATAAACTGTTTGACAACTGCGACGACGGAAAGAATTAGGCTCAGAAATGTATAAACGATCCTTAGCGATGTCGATATAAAAGTTAGATAAATCGACAACACAAAAATTCTGTACTGTCTGGAAAAAGCGGAAAAATTGGAAACTTTCAAAAGCTGCCGTAACTTCCGTAAACACCTCCGAGATACGATGTAACATATAGCGATCAATCTCCGGTAGATCATCATAAGCTACCGCATCTTTAAGGGGATCAAAATCATTTAAACTCCCCAGTAAAAACCTGGCAGTATTACGGATTTTATTACGGATATCTACCAACTGTTTAAGAATATTTTGACCGATATTCACATCATTGGTATAGTCCACCGAGGACACCCATAACCGAATCACATCCACCCCATAAGCGGGTTCTTTTTTCTGGTCTTTACCACCATTAATGATAACATTGGGATCGATGACATTACCCAGAGATTTACTCATTTTTCGTCCCTGTTCATCCAAAACAAAACCGTGAGTTAACACCGTTTTATAGGGAGCAATACCATTAGCAGCCACACTGGTTAATAAACTCGATTGAAACCATCCCCGATGCTGATCCGATCCTTCTAGATACATATCCGCAGGATAACTTAATTCTGGTCGAGCATTAGCCACCGCATTCCAACTAGAACCAGAATCAAACCACACATCCATAGTATCCATTCCCTTGCGATAACTGCGACCATTATCGCGATAACTGGGAGGTAACAATTCCTCTACGGATAACTCCCACCAAGCATTAGAACCCTTGACTGCGAAGATAGCTTGAACGTGATTAATCGTCTCCTCCGTTAACAGAGGTTCATTCGTTTCTTCGTCATAAAAAACAGGAATAGGAACCCCCCAACTGCGCTGACGAGAGATACACCAATCGCTTCTTTCACTAACCATAGAAGTAATGCGATTCTTCCCCGTTGCAGGAATCCAACGCACCGAATCAATCGCGTCTAAAGCTAATTCCCGGAATCCTTCCACGGAAGCAAACCATTGTTCTGTTGCGCGGAAAATTGTCGGTTTTTTGGTTCTCCAATCGTAGGGATATTTATGCTGATATGCTTCTTCTTTGAGTAAGGAACCCTTTTCTGTCAGTGCTAAAATTATTGCTTCATTAGCATCTTTCAAGACATTTAAACCCGCAAATTGTCCCGCTTCTGCGGTGAAATTTCCCTTATCATCCACAGGAGAAAGTATCGGTAAACCGTAACGTTGGCCGACGATATAATCCTCCTGACCATGACCGGGGGCCGTATGAACTAATCCGGTGCCGGAATCAGTGGTGACATAATCCCCACCGATGAGAATAGCACTTTCTCTGTCAAACAAAGGATGACGATATTTAGTATGTTCTAATTCCAGACCTTTAACCGTTGCTTTAATCGTCAAAGTTGTGTTAAAAGTGTCGGCCAATTTTTCGACTAAATCCGTCGCTACGATTAGATAATTAGACTCGCTAGTTTCCACCACTGAATAGTTTAATTCTGGGTTTAATGCGACGGCCAAATTCCCGGGTAAAGTCCAGGGAGTAGTCGTCCAGATAGCCACGGATAAATTAGGCAAAAATGGCGTTAAAACCGGGGTTGAAACTGACGTAATTGGAAAAGCAACATAGACACTGCGGGAAGTGTGACCTTCGGGATATTCTAATTCGGCCTCAGCTAAAGCGGTTTGAGAACTAGGACTCCAGTGAACCGGTTTTAGTCCCCGATAAATATAACCTTTTAGGGCCATTTTTCCGAATACGGCAATTTGAGCGGCCTCGTATTCAGGTTTTAGGGTTAAATAGGGATTTTCCCAGTCTCCCCAGACTCCATACCTTTTGAAACCTTCACACTGTTCTTTTTGCGTTTGAAGGGCAAAATCGTGGGCTTTCTGACGTAATTTCAAAGGGGTTAGACCCTCTTTTTCCGAGCTTTTGAGACTTTGTAAAACCTTTAGTTCGATCGGCAACCCGTGACAATCCCAACCCGGCACATAGCGCACTTTGTAGCCTTGCAGCAGTTTATATTTATTGATAATGTCTTTGAGAATTTTATTTAAAGCATGACCGATATGCAGAGACCCGTTAGCGTAGGGGGGACCATCGTGGAGAATAAATAATTCTTTGGGGTTATTTTGCGCTAATTTCTCGTATATTTGCTCATCTTGCCAGAATTTCTGGATTTCTGGCTCGCGTTTGCTGGCATTTGCTCGCATATCAAAGTCAGTTTGAGGCAAATTAACGGTATCTTTGTAACTTTTAGCGTTGGACATTCTGGCAAACCTATGGATATCAATCGTTTTCGGGATTCATTCCTAAATAACGTCTCTTTGAGAGTCGTTATCTCTATTCTGTCACATAACTGTAATACAAATATTACAAGTGACAATCATTGATCTATAAGTCTAGCGAGATTGAGTCCAAGAGCGATGATTCCGAAAGGCTATAATTTAGTTATTCGAGGATAGGGAGCATGAGGACGATGGTGACGAATCCTAATTTTTTTTATGTCTCTCCAGAAGTGTATCTAGAAGGGGAAAGAGTCAGTCCCATCAAGCACGAATACCGAAAAGGACGGATTTACGCAATGGTAGGGGCAAAAAAGCCCCATATTGTCTTAAATACAAATATAGCTACTTTATTGAGTATCCATCTCGAGGATAGTCCCTGTCTTGTTCTCACTTCCGATATCAAAGTCCGGTTAGAGGAGGCAAATTGTTATTATTATCCCGATATTGCGGTGGTTTGTGACGAGAGAGAGATTAACAATACCGATGATTTTATTCTTTATCCCGTTCTGATTATTGAAGTATTATCGAAATCGACGGAATCCTTTGATAGGGGTGATAAATTTAGCGATTATCAAACCTGTCCCACCTTAAAAGAATACATTCTTATTCATCAAAACCAGATGAAAATTGAATGTCACCGTCGCGAGGATTCGGGAGTTTGGCAAGAACAGATCTATGAAGCGGGAGATGAGGTAGAATTTGCCAGTGTAGGATTCCGGGGATCGATCGCTTCTATCTATCGCAAAGTCCCCGGTTTGGTATAATTGCCATTCTTTTTTGACTTCACTTAATTATACTAAATCCGTTGAGTAACGCACAGAAAACGGGTTTCTCGGAGAAACCCGTTTTCTGCTCATGCACTCATGCAAAAAGGGGAATAAATAATCAGTCTTTAATAACCAGATTTAGTATTACTGTCATAATCTTTATCAAAAAAAGAGGAGAAAAAAGCAATTTTTGCCCTTCTCTCCTCCAGTCTAGAGATTAGTTACATTGAAACAGCAGTGAGTAATTTTTAATTACTATTCACCGCTTTAGTAAGCACCGTTATTTTTGGGAAAAACCACAACACCGATAGTTCTGAAGATTACCCAGATATCAGTTAACCAGTTACGGGAATTAACGTAATACACATCCATCTGCACCCGCAGGGGATAGGGGATGTCATTACGTCCAGAAACTTGCCATAAACCAGTCAAACCGGGGCGAATAGTTAAAACTTTGTCGATGCGATTGCCATATTTCTGCAATTCTTCGGGAACTAAAGGCCGCGGACCGACGACGCTCATATCTCCTCGCAGGACGTTCCAGAATTGGGGAAACTCGTCTAAACTGGTTAAGCGGAGAAATTTGCCAATCCAAGTTATGCGAGGATCGTCCTTAAGCTTGAAATTATCCTCGAATTCCGCCCGCAGTTGGGGAGAGTCTTCCATCAGTCTCTCTAACACCTTATCAGCATCCATTACCATAGTACGGAACTTGATACAGTTGAAATGCTGGAAGTTTTGACCGACGCGCTTCTGCACATAGAAGACCGGACCGGGGGAACTAATCGCGATCAATAAGGCTAAGATTAAATAAAGCGGCGAAAAGAAAATTAGAACCGATAGGGAGAAAACGATATCGAATAATCGTTTTGAGGTATCGCCGTCTAAAGCTATTAACCAAGATTTTTGATGCCGTCTACCAGAGACCGAAGGTTTGAACCCTCGCTTCATCAAAGCTTGTAGAGCCTTGACGGAGATAAGTTGGCTATTAGCAGTCATCTTACTCCTTCACATCACACACACCACACAGTACCCATGATAAAGCCACAAGACTGAAAAAACAAGTCTTCTGGCCAATAACTGGCACTGGCCATTTTAGAGCCTTTGTACTGAAAAATCTCTAATTAGGGTTTACTGAAAAAGTTTGTTGCTGGGATTAGGAGTCAGTCCCGATGAAAAAATTTTCACCCCCACAGATGAAAGAGGTTTCCTTCCCTACACCCCACACCCCACACCCTCTTTCAAGTCAGGAGTCTGGGGAGTCAGTAGTCTGGGGAGTCAGTAGTCAGCAGATTGCTTTTATTTATTCTTGCCACTTCCTAATTCCTAATTCCCACTCCCCGCTCCCCTGCTCTCCTATACCTTTTAAACAGGATTTAGTATTAGAGGTTTAATCAATAAAAGGGCATCATTTGCTGATGCCCTGTGGCTGAATATTTAAGTAGTTACAGATTTGATCATAAGGATGAAGTATGCTCTTATCTGCGCTCGTCTCCTGACTCGGAGAATTCTGAGTCCCGAAAACGAAAACTTTATACTTGATCATTAAGATAAATCCCCTGCTTAGGCAGTGCGTTTTTTCACACTACCTAGTTCTCGAATGCCTAACCAACCGATCAAACTATAGCAAATCGATAGCAACATACTTTGAATACCAATTCTTAACCACTGTTTCAAAGCCTCCAAGTTAGCTTGGCTTTCTGCCTGTTTTCGCCGATCTTGCAGCTGAGTTTGTAGCTGATTTTTTATCTCATCTAATCGCTGTTTAAACTCCTTCGGTTTTTTGGATAAATCCCGTAAATTAGTTAATTGATCCCTTTGTTGGCGGAGGGTCTGTAACTGTTCCGTGTTGATCGGTTGTCCTTGGAAACGACCAGTTTCAATCACTTGAGTTCTCTGAGAGATCTGCTGTTCTAATAGTTGGGGATTTTGCGATAGCGTATTTAACTGGGCTAAGAAAGCCTGAATTTGTCCCTCTCCTTGGTCAACACCCTGTTCAATTTGAGTCAAAGCGTTGTTTTTAATCTGGTTGATATTATTGATATGAACAGGAATCATCAACAGAAAAACTAAGCCTAACAGTGTGGAAAGAATAAAGATCGGCCAACGCAATTCAAACCGAGATTTTCTAGGAATGACATCTCTATTGTTAGCGTCAATCCAGTAAGCGATTAAAACGAGAACGATACCCAGAAGAGGAACAATTCCTCGATCAACAAAGGTGCTGACGAACCCTACCTGCCATTGGGATTGATTAAATCGATAGGGCAGCGGCAAGATAAACCCATCCAAAAGGAAGGAAAAAATGAAAACCAATCCCGTTAATTTCAGGGACAAAGAAGTAAAGCTGTTCATCGCTGTTTCTGTAATGGTATGTCAATGAATAGATTCATTAGTCTGTTTAAAAGTTCTCGCTGGGGGTTCCCAGAAGGATTTTGCCGAGAGGCACTCTGACAAACTGCAATTTCTAATTAACTTTCCCTCAGCCCCCCCGCTAAACCCTACGCTAAATCGTTCTGCTTGTCAACCCCTTTCGAGAATCGACTCTAGAAATATTACGTCAATATGGTATCGCTAAACTTATCCCTCTCACAGAATAAAATTTTCCCAAGCTCTCAGACTGGGTTTTCCCCAGATCTCTTCCCTAAGACAGAGACTGTCAAAGAATAAAATTTTCCCAAGCTCTCAGACGAGTCCTCAATGGTTAGCCTATAGTAAAGACAGCCCCCCTGAGTCGATAACAAAACCCATGCAGAAATTGGTGGAAGTTTTAGCTGATAAACAAGCTCTGATCGCAAAATCTCTGGCGCTGGTTCTGGAAAAAATCACAACCAGCCTCGACCAACAGGACTATTTTACCATCGCTCTGTCCGGCGGTAGTACCCCGAAACCTCTCTACGAAGCTTTATCCTCTCAACCCCTCGACTGGTCAAAAATTCACGTTTTCTGGGGAGATGAACGCTACGTTAGTCCCGATCATCCTGACAGTAATCAACGCATGGCCCGATTAGCATGGCTCGATCGCATACCGATCCCGGCCACTAATATTCATCCTATGCCCACGGATGAACCCGATCCCCACCTGGCCGCCCAAAAATACGATGATCATCTCCGCCAATGGTTTGGGGTCAATTCTCCCGATTTTCCCGTTTTTGACCTGATTTTATTAGGAATGGGCGATGATGGTCACACCGCCTCCCTCTTTCCTCACACGGCAGCTTTAACGGTGAGCGATCGCTGTATCACTGTCGGTGAGAAAGATGGCAATCCCCGCTTAACTTTTACCGTTCCCCTGATCAATCAGGCCCGTTGTGTGATCTTTATCGCTGCCGGCGAAAGTAAACGCCCCGCTCTACATGAGATTTTCTCTGCTTATGGTGACTCTTTCTCCTATCCTTCTCGTCTCATCCACCCCCCGGCCGGGGAATTATATTGGTTACTCGATGCGGCCGCTGGTTCCTCTTTTGTCTAGGGAATAGGGGAATGGGGAAATGGGGGAATGGGGAAATGGGGGAATGGGGGAATTTCAACTAAAACCCTAACACCCCAAAACCTTAATACCATTTTTCTTTATTCGCGTCACAACGAATGAAGGTTTGGCAAGCATTCGAGCGTGGATGTCTGTCATGGATTTAGAAATTTGGTATAACACCCCAACACCCCAAAACCCTAACACCCCAACACCCAACTCCTAATCTGCTTTTTTACTTTAAAAATGATCGTTTGTCCTAATTGCGAACATATTAACCCCGATGAGGCCAGTCAATGCGAGGCCTGTTATACTCCCTTACCGAGGATGTCTTCCTGTCCTGGTTGTGGGGCAACCATCCAAACTGATGCCACCTTTTGTGGTCAGTGTGGCTACAATTTACAGCCTAATTCTGCTCCCATGGTGGCAGCCGAGGCCGAGGCCGAATCGGAATCGGAACCGGAACCCGTCCCACCGATCCCCACAGCCACCGGCGCCTCGATCGCACCTCCTCCTGTTGCCCCTCCACCGGTTCCGGCCGCCACCCGCTTACAGACGGAAATGGCTAGTCTCCAGCACTTGCAAACCGATAGCAAAATTGAATTACCCCTACATCTATCGGTAATTCATATCGGCAAACCTAATGATCGCATTCCCCCCGATATCGATGTTTCCGGTTTTCCTGATTCTGACATCGTCTCCCGGGTTCATGGCGATATCCGCGTCGAAGGGGGCATCTATTATCTCGAAGATACGGGCAGCGCCAACGGAACCTACGTTAATCACAATCCCCTACCCCCCGGCAATCGTCATCGTCTTCGGGCTGGCGATCGCATTTCCCTCGGTAAAGGGGACAAAATGACTTTTATTTTCCAAATGTCTTAAAAGGGGACAGGGGTTAGGGATTTAGGGATTTAGGGATTTAGGGTTTTAGGGTTTTAGGGTTTTAGGGTTTTAGGGTTTTAGTTGAATTCCCCTACTTCCCCATTCCCCACTTCCCACTTCCCCACTTCCCCACTTCCCCACTTCCCCATTCCCCCACTTCCCACTTCCCCACTTCCCCACTTCCCCACTGAAAATTATGCGTACAAATTGGCGAATCGGCTCTTTATTGGGCATTCCTCTCTATATTGATTCCTCGTGGTTTTTGATTTTGGCTTTTGTCACCCTGATCAATGCCACCGATGCAGAAATTCAGTCTCTGGCTGGCCAGAGTTTCGGTTTAGCGTGGTTAATTGGTTTAATCATGGCTTTATTGCTGTTTATCTCGGTTTTACTCCACGAATTAGGTCATAGTTTCATGGCTCGCTCCCAAGGCATCGAGGTCAATTCCATTACCCTGTTTCTCTTTGGGGGAATGGCCTCGATCGAGCGAGAATCGCGGACTCCTCCGGAGGCCCTGCAAGTAGCGATCGCTGGACCCCTCGTCAGTTTTCTCCTGTTTTGTCTCCTATCCCTAGCCAGTCACTTACCCTCTTTAAACGCTAATTTAACCTATATATGCGGGCATTTAGCGATAATTAACCTGTTTTTGGCTCTATTTAATCTTATCCCCGGTTTACCCCTCGATGGGGGTCAAATTTTAAAAGCAATGGTCTGGCAAGCGACTGGCGATCGCTGGAAGGGTTTACATTGGGCTGCGATCAGTGGTCAATTCATCGGTTGGTTGGGGATTATTTTGGGGATTTTCTTGGTTCTCTTGACGGCAGATGTGGGGGGTGCCTGGTTAGGATTAATAGGCTGGTTTATCCTCAGAAATGCCAGCGCCTACGATAATTTAACTAATTTACAGGAAAGTCTCCTCAATTTCACAGCGGGAGAGGTGATGAGCAGACATTTGCGGGTTTTAAACGCCCATCAAACCCTAGAGGAATTCGCCCAAGAATACGTTTTAGACCGAGCGGCTGCCAATACTGCTTATTTTGCCGCTTCCGAGGGACGTTATCGGGGATTAATTCGGGTGGAAGATTTACAGGCGATCGAGCGGAGTTTCTGGTCAGAAAAACAACTGCTTGATATTGCCCATCCCCTCACGGAAATTCCCACTGTTGAGGAAAAAACCCCCTTAGTGACGGTGGTGCAGAAATTGGAAACCATCCCGGACCGAATGATCACGGTGTTAACACCAGCCTCCGCCGTAGCGGGAGTGATCGATCGCGGCGATATCCTCAAGGCAATTGCGATTAAATACCAAATTCCCCTAGAGGAAACGGATATTGAACGCGCTCGCGAGGGAGTTTACCCCAGTTATTTGCCCTTAAATGTTATTGCTGCCGCTCTCGACAAGAGTGAACCGCCAAAAATCGGCGAACCGTCCTTAATGTCCTGACGTAGAGAGGATGGAAGATAATAATCTTGAATCTGGCTAATCCGAAAATTTCCTCGCTGGTTAACCTGCCACAATTTCCCCGTTTCCACATCTAAACAACTTAACCAGCCTTGGCCGTAGGCCCAAGTATCAATACAAATGGCATGGCCGAGATTAATCGGTTTCCCGCTTTTTTGGCTGGTATGGCCGCAAATCATGGTTTTTCCCGAACTATGGGCGGCGGGATATTGAAATTTCTCCCAAAAGAGTTTGTATTCTGGTTGTCTGGCTAGGGGTAGATGGGGATCGAGACTAGCGTGAACAAATAAATGATTGGCAGTTTCGTAGCTATTTATACAGACTTTTCCTAAAAAATCCCAGTGAGATTCAGGAATTTTAATTAGGTGGCCTTCACTATAGGATTTGAGGGTGGCTTTACCGCCTTTTTCTAACCAGAGACGCTGTTTGAGGGGGTTATTACGGGCTTGCAGCATGATAATCTCGTGATTACCTTTGAGGGGAATCAAATTTCCCTGTTTATGTAGGGAAATCAGGCGATCGATCACCCCTTTCGAGTCTCTGCCCTTATTAACGTAATCACCGAGGGTGATTAAAGTATCTTGCGGTTTGGGGTTGACGATCTCTAGTAAGTGATCTAGAGCTTTCGAGCAACCATGAATATCGCCGATCGCTAAGGTTCGCATGAGGATTTGGTAGGGGATTAGGGCATAGGTACAGGTAAAAGTATTAAAGAAATCTGTTCACGACAAACAGCGATTATCGGTGATCTTGCTTAGGGTAACAAAAAGGCTTACAGTAAAATGTACCATAAATTATCAAATCTACTAAATTAATTAAGCTGTGCCGAAAGTTGTTATTGCAGGTAACTGGAAAATGCACAAAACCCAGAGAGAAGCTTTGGAGTTTTTGCAAGATTTTAAATCCCATCTAGAGGAAACCCCCGACGACCGAGAAGTAGTTCTTTGCGCGCCTTTCACAGCTTTAGCTGTCCTCTCTAAAACCCTCCACGGCGGTCGTATTCGCTTGGGGGCGCAAAATGTCCACTGGGAAAAATCGGGGGCTTATACGGGCGAAATCTCGGCGGATATGTTAACCGAAATTGGGGTTCACTATGTGGTTATCGGTCACAGTGAACGCCGGCAATATTTCGGCGAAACCGATGAAACCGTCAATTTAAGGGTTATATCTGCCCAAAAACAAGGTTTAATCCCGATTATCTGCGTGGGAGAAAGTAAAGCCCAAAGAGATGCCGGAGAAACGGAAAAGGTAATTATCAAGCAAATTCAAGGGGGTTTAGTCAATGTTGACCAAAAAAACCTCGTTATCGCCTACGAACCCATCTGGGCGATTGGCACGGGAGAAACCTGCGAAAGCGAGGAAGCCAACCGCGTTATCGGTTTGATTCGACAACAATTAGACAATCCCGAAGTAACCATTCAGTACGGTGGTTCGGTAAAACCCGATAATATCGATGAAATTATGGCTCAATCCCAGATAAACGGGGCTTTAGTCGGTGGGGCAAGTCTAGACCCCGCCGTCTTCGCCAGGATTGTTAATTATCGTTAATCGATTTCTGCTGCCATGACGCTATTTTCCAAAACCCCGATGCCTTCTATTTCCACCCGAACTTTATCCCCCACCTGCAGCGGTCCGATTCCTTCGGGAGTTCCCGTTAAAATTACATCCCCCGGCAGCAGGGTCATCACTTGGGAGATATAAGCCACCAAGACATCGGGGGGAAAGACCATATCACTCAGATAACTGCTTTGTTTGGGTTCGCTGCCATCATTGAGAAAAGTGGTTAATTGGGCCCCGATACTCAGTTCCCGGACAATCCAGGGGCCGAGGGGACAAAAACTGTCAAATCCTTTCGCCCGCGTCCATTGGCTATCTTTTTTCTGTAAATCCCTAGCGGTGACATCGTTAGCAATGGTATAACCCCAGATTTTACTTCTGGCCTGGGCTGTGGTGCAGTTTTTGGCGGTTTCTCCGATAATTAATGCCAATTCTCCCTCATAATCCACTCTTTCCGATTGGGGCGGATAAAAAATAGTTTCACCATCGGCGATAATTGTCGTCGGTGGCTTGAGAAATAAAAGCGGTTCTTCCGGTACAGGTGTTCCCATCTCGGCGGCGTGGGCGCGGTAATTTTTGCCCACGGCAATAATTTTCGACGGGAAACAGGGGGCTAATAGTTGGTAGCTATCAGGTTCTAATTCTAGCTTGGTTAGTTGCCCTCCTTGCCAGGGAGGGGCATCAAAGACGGCAACGCTACGGTTTAGCTGTAACAGTCCGTAGAAGATTTGTCCTTGACGATGTTTCACTCGTACATAGCGTTGCGCCATATTTTTCTGGGAATGACTAGCGATCGACTCTCGGATAGTAGTATGATCATATATCCTTGCTTCTTTATTAAAAGCTAGAGAGTTATTAAAATCAATTGACTCTTGGCCTTGACAAAGAAGCCTTCTAGTCCATAAGGATTCTGAGATGAGCAATAACTACGAAACTCTTTACATTCTCCGGCCCGATTTAGGGGAAGAAGTCGTTCAGCAACAAGTGGAACGTTATCGGACTCTGATTAGCGAACACAGCGCCACAGACATTCAAGTGAAGGTGTGGGGTAAAAAACGTCTGGCCTATCCCATCAAAAAACTCAATGATGGTGTCTATGTGCAGATGAATTATCAGGCCAGCGGCAAACAAGTCGCCCCCATGGAACGGGCCATGCGTTTAAGTGATGAGGTTATTCGTTATTTAACCCTAAAACTCGATCGCGTGGTGGCCCCCCCTGCCGATTTATCTCCCTTAACGGAAATTCCCCCCTCTCCTATCACCGAAGCGGTGGTGGAAGATGACGGTATCTCCGCTGAAGATTAATTATAGTCACAACTGTGTCGGGTCAATGCCCAATTCCCGTAATCGGGCAAAAGCGCGATCGCGCTCCTGTTGTGCTTGGTCGCGTTCTTGTTGTGCTTGGTTGCGTTCCTCAAAGAGGGTTTCAGGGTCTTTAAATCGTTCCCCATTGGGATAAAAGACCTCTAAACCCTCTTCAAACATCTCAAACCGAATCCCTAGGAT
>NZ_JAPZSR010000124.1:0-9906 GCF_027531875.1 Microcystis sp. LE19-84.1B
TGCAAGGTATCGATTTTTTGGGTGACATCTCTTTGCAAGGTATCGATTTTTTGGTTAACCTCCTTGATGCTGTCTTTAATTTCCTTGAGGACGGATTCAAGACTATAAGTAACGGTTTCGTTAGACATTTTGGTAACATCCCTGGGAGTAATGATGGTATAATAATTTTATTTTAATCCTAAATCTGGTTATTAAAAACTGATTACCTATTGCCTAGAATTTAGTATTATGGTAATATTTCTAAGGATTACCAGAAAAAAAGGATCGCCACGCGGCTGTTCCGATCGCTCCTGCTAAAAGGATAATTAACGTCCAAACTTGATTTTTTTGGGTTCCTTCCACCTTTTCTAGTCTTCTATCCATCCCATCGACTTTCTCAGTTAGTTTTGCTTGTCCTACTTCTAGCTTAGTTAGCCGTTCGTCAATTTTATCAAATTTCTGGTTAAAATCCTTTTGTAGGCTATCAAATTTCTGGTTAACATCTTGTTGCAAGGTATCGATTTTTTGGTTAACATCCTTTTGTAAGCTATCAAATTTCTGGTTAAAATCCTTCTGTAGGCTATCAAATTTCTGGTTAACATCCTGTTGAAAGGTGTCGATTTTTTGGTTAACCTCCTTGATGCTGTCTTTAATTTCCTTGAGGACGGATTCAAGACTATAAGTAACGGTTTCGTTAGACATTTTGGTAAAATCCCTGTGATACTAAATCCAGTTATTAAAGACTGATTATCTATTGCCTATTGCCTCTCCTGATAAGTAGGGAGGCACAATTATTTGTAGGATGGGTTAGCGGTAGCGTAACCCTTGCAAGTGTTGGGTTTCATGCTTCAACCCAACCTACATTCTATTACCTATTGCCTCTCCTGATAAGTAGCCGATACTCAACGGATTTAGTATAACCTATCACTGAAACCGTAGATTTTCTATCCGAATGCTTCGCTCCTACTTTTTCAGCATAACCTAATTATCGGAAAAAAATTCAGCTTTGAATAGGCAGGTAAGGCAGCAAAAAGGGGAAATTAACTATCTCTGTGAAAAATGCTATAAATTTCCTCGGCAATATTGCTGCTACCTCCGGACTCTCCCACTCTAATTTTGCCATTTTCTAAACATCTGTATAAATAAGGAGAATCTGCCAAAATATCGATAATTTTAACTGCGGCATTTTTAAATAAATTCACCTCCGTGGGTTTCTGTCCAATAGTTATCACCGATTCCCCTAATAAGCGCATTTGTGCCTCGGCAAAAGGGTAGGTAAATTGGGGACCAAATCCGGGTATTTGTAGGACGGGTTTTCCTAATCCTACCGCTTGTTCTACTGCTGTCCCTGCCATGGCTAAACAAGCGTCACAATGGTGTATAATATCGGCAAAAGCATCACGATAACAGCACAATAAAGCCCCATTTTTCTCTAATTTTCCCGCTCCTAAATAATGCCATCCCTCTTGTTTAGCTAAATTTTCTAAGTCGGTTTCTCTGATACTAGGAATGATAGCAGCCCGAAACTGCATCGGTTTAATTTTAACTATTTCCTCACAGACTTGTAACTGTAAAGCCAAATTACTCAAAGCTTCGGGTAAACGACTCCCCGCTAATACAGCAATCATGGGAATTTGACTATCTAATTCTAAATCTTTACCCGTTGGTGTTAGAACATCCATAATTGGATAACCGGCAAAAATTGCTTTTTTAATACCCCGATTTTGTAAATCTGTTGCTGTATATTTATCCCTAGTGAAAACCCTTAAACACTTGTCTGATCTTAAACATAATTCTGTCAGTAAAGGTAATTTAATTGTACCTTCGTAATAACTGGAAGTAGAAACAATAAAAGCCACAAAGGGACGACCAGTTAAACGAGCGATCGCAATTGGCACGATATCCCCCACTGCTATCAACAAATCACAATCCTTGCTAACTTTAAAAGCTGCCTGAATTTGTTTAATAGTTAGACCGATTAATCCCGCACCAATATCTTTAATCCAATTAAAAGGATTGGTATAAATAATTCCCCCCGATGGCATAGTGGCAGTGGGGGCAATAATTGGTACTGGCAATTTTTGATAAGCTTTTCCCTCTCCCACTAAAGGCAAAGCAGCTATAGATAATTGGGGCTGAATTTTTTGTAATTCCCCCAGAATTAAACTAGCATTTAAATCCTCACCATGACCATTACTAAGAAATAAAATCCGTTTAAGCATCGATTTGTTATCCTCTATATTTCCTGGCTGCCAAAGAAACTGCCACCGTCACCGATTTGGCTTCTATTTGCTTGCTTACTAGCAAAGTATCGCCCATTTTTAAAGCGGCAGCTTCAGCGACGCTAGGGGTTCCTTCTTTCTTGTGGACAATAGCTGAGGGATTGGGGACATTAATATCTCTCAACTCCTCAGCAGTAAAGGTTTTTAGTGGCAATCCTTGCTCTTGACAATAGGCAATTAAACCCCGTTCATTAGCTTTGATGTCAAGGGTGGCAATACCGGCAATAGCGGCTAAAGAGAGGTGATAACGCTTAAAAACATCCCTAATTGCCCTATCTATGACCGTTTTCTCCGTCCCACGGATGCAACCTATTCCTAGCCATAATACTCGTCCATGGTACTGCACTTTTGGCCCGGAAGGATCGGGGTAAAAACGAGGTTGGCTAAAACCAGTCCACAGGGGACCTATCCCGATTAAATCGATTGCGGGTGAGTGGAAAGCAGGGGAAGCGCTAGTCATACAAGACTACAATATTTTTACCGGTTGAAATTGTTCGCCTTCGTCCAGTTGCCAAGCTTGTAAATTGATCGCTCGTCCTGAAACTACGGAGACAATTAAATAAGTATATCCTGACCAGGCTAATTGGCGATCAATTTCCGAGGGAATGGCGGCATGATCGGGATGGGAATGATAGATACCGATAATTTCTAGCTGGTTTTCCCGTGCCGATTTTTGAGCTTGTAAAAGCACTTCTGGTGCAATACTAAAGCGGTTTTTCCTATTACCTGACCAGTTATTTTCTGTGGTTTGTACGGTGATCACTTGGGCTGCTGTTTCGGTAATTTTTCCTAAGAGTAACCCACAACATTCTTCGGGATAGGTGGATTCTGCGTGGGTGAAAATGCGCCGGTAAATTTGGTCTGTAATCAGGATCATAAGGGAAAATTTTCAAAACCTATTGATGTTAGTTTGCTTTGGCTATAGGGAACTTGAAAACTGGGTGCATCTCAATTTGGTCGAAATATCTATAGGACATTTTGGACGCAGGCGATGCGCCCCTACCATTGGCTCCATAATATTATTGTAGGGGCCAATTGCCTTCGCCCTCTTTTAGTAACTTCTGCATCGCTGACTTAGGAATAACTTATTCTTGGCCAGTTCCAGCCAATGTTAAATTTATCTTATTGTCCCCTAACCTTTGCACTGAACTGATAAATGTCGATCGATTTTCGCAATCTTAATACACTTTGGGGTTCTATTTTAGTCGAAACATTGGCCCGTTTGGGATTGAAGATAGGGGTGGTTTCTCCCGGATCGCGATCGACTCCTTTAACGGTAGCCTTGGCAAGACATCCCCAGATTGAAGCTATTCCCATCTTAGACGAGCGCTCGGCCGCTTTTTTTGCCCTGGGATTAGCCAAACAATTATATCAACCGGTGGTTTTAGTCTGCACTTCCGGGACCGCCACGGCTAATTTTTATCCCGCAGTCATTGAAGCAAAAGAAAGTCATGTCCCTTTATTAATTCTAACCGCCGATCGCCCCCCAGAATTGCGTCATGCTCATGCCGGTCAGACTATCGATCAAGTCAAACTCTACGGTAATTATCCAAATTGGCAAGCGGAAATTAGCTGTCCTAGTGCCAATATCGAGCGTTTACGCTATCTCCGTCAAACTATCATCCACGCGTGGTGGCGCTGTCTTGATCCTGTCCCCGGAGTGGTGCATCTGAACTTACCATTTCGGGATCCCCTCGCACCAACTCCCGATCTAGAAATTAACAATTTAGAGGCTAATTTTGACCAAGAGGCTTTTTTTAGCCACATATCTCGGCAAAATATCGCCATTAACCACTCAATTCTCGAAATTCCTTCTTTACCCCCCCAAGGAATTATCATCGCAGGATTAGCTTCCCCGCAAAACCCCGAAAGTTACTGTCAGGCGATCGCTAATTTAGCTCGATCGCAACAATATCCCGTCTTAGCAGAAGCTTTATCTCCTCTGCGAAACTATGCAGGTTTAAATCCCTATCTCATCACCACCTATGATTTATTATTGCGGAATCCTGCCATTAAAACCCAATTAACCCCCGATGTTGTCCTGCAAATTGGGGAATTACCCACCAGCAAAGAATTACGGACCTGGTTAGAAGAAATCGACTGTCCGCGCTGGATTATCGATCCCCATCCCGATAATTATGATCCTCTACAGGGAAAAACCGGACATCTCAGGGGAAATATCGAGCAATTAGGACATCTATTCCCAGAAAAACCCGATAATAACCGAGAATATCGAGAATTATGGCAAAAATTCGACCAGCAAGCCAGATTTAAAATCGATCGCCTTTTGGCAGCAGAAACTAAACTGATTGAAGGAAAAATCCCCTGGCTGCTCTCCCAATACCTCCCCCCCCGCACCCCGATCTTTATCTCTAATAGTATGCCTGTTCGCTATGCCGAATTTTTTAACCCGCCTAGCGATCGCCAAATCCGTCCCTATTTTAACCGCGGGGCCAATGGCATCGACGGCAACCTCTCCACTGCAATAGGAATGGCTTATAAAAATGTCCCTAGTCTGCTATTAACGGGAGATTTAGCCCTATTACACGATACAAATGGTTTTTTAATCAAAAAATATTTTGTTGGCTCCTTGACCATAATTTTAATCAATAACAAGGGGGGAGGCATTTTCCAGATGTTGCCGATCGCCAAATTTGACCCTCCCTTTGAAGAATTTTTTGCCACTCCCCAAAATATCGACTTTTGCCAACTCTGTCACACCTACGGTATCGATTACCATTTAATTAGCGATTGGACTGATTTTCAGCAAAAAATCGCAGTTTTACCAGAATCAGGCCTAAGATTACTAGAAATATCCTGCGATCGAGCTTTTAATACCCAATGGTTCCTCAGTAATTATGTGTAGGGTGTGGGGTGTGGGGTGTGGGGTGTGGGGTGTGGGGAAGTGGGGAGAATAAAGCTGCCTATTGCAAGAGTGCCTATCCTGATAGGTAGCATATACTCAACGGATTTAGTATTAATTCCCTTTTTCGAGAAAGTGAATACAATGGGTGGAAAGTGCGTTAAAAAAGTCCGATGAATCGACAAAGACGGCAAAAATCCAGACAATTTTCTCTCCCCAGATATTCTATCTTTCCCCCGGAACAATGGCGATGGGGAGTGACTTCTTTGGTGATTAGTTTGGTCTTGTCCCTACTGATTTTAAAACTGAATACCTCTAGTCTTTCCACTGCAACCATAAATATTTTTAATCCCTCCACTGTGGGGGAGAATTTAGCCGGTAAGAGTCTAGATGAGTTAGAAAAGCAGAAAATCGCCGAATTTTTGCAAATTACCCCGCCAGACACCGAATTAACCCTCGATCGCACTCCTTTGTTTATTCTCCACGATACAGCTTGGAGTATGACTGCGGGTAACATCGAAGAACAGAAAAAATATGCTCGCGGTCCGATGAAATTGGGTCCCAATGTTTACATCCCCCGCAAACCGCATTCCAGGGATAAAGATATTTTAGACTCGATCGCCCGGCCTTTTTTTGAACGTCACCGTCCCACGGCCACTTTTTACGAACAAGCAGCCGAAATGCTGCCCGCAGACACCAGAGATCAATTAGTGCGTCAACTGTGGCAACTTACCCCAGAAACTATCCGCGTCAAGGGTTTTGCTCTTGCTTTAGAGGGTGTTCCTTTGAGTACGCGATCGGCCCCTGAGTTAGAAAAAAGAGCGAGAATTTGGTTAAATACGCCTTCAGAAGCCGTCTTTAAGCGTTTAGTCAAGCAATATCCCATAAATTACTTTGATGGGGCAAAAACTACCGCATTATGGGCAACAGAAGCGATTTGTCAGCAGCTATCTCACCCTAATTGCGATCGCTTGCGACCAGTTTTTGCCGAAAGAAATCGTCGGGTTATCTCCAGTGTTAACATTGAACTGGTACAAGCGCCGGGATCCCACTGTTTGACCAAAGGACGCTTGCAACCCCTCCCCGGTTACAGCGATTTTCAATACCAACAAACGGCGAAATATTATCTCCTCGCAGCCTTACAAACGGGACAATTACCGCAAATTGTCAGCCATTTTGCCGTGGATAGTTTTCTGATTAATCAAGGAAAATATCCCCATTGTGACCCCCGGGGTTTTGATCTACAACGTCTCTACAATCTCATCAGTGAAGCTTTGGATTATGACCCCGGCACTGTTTACGGTATCGTCCCTCGTTACGGCACAAATATTCTAGCCGGTGATAATATTTGGTGGCATAATCGAGTTTTTGACTAAGCAAATTTACCCACAACTTTAAATTAGACCTGATCATTTAGAAATATCCACTTCTCCCAAAGCTTCTAGATAGGTAATCGCCGCTTCTAAAGGAGAATCGTAGCTATATGAAAACTCCTCAAACCAGCGTCCTTCCTCCGATTTGGCATCCAATTTATCTAACCATTGCTTCGCCTTTCTAGCTAAAGCTTCTCGCTTGCGCTGCTGTTTTAATGCCGCCGCTTTTTCCTTTTCCGCTGCCTCTTGTTGTTGCCTTTCTTGGTTTTCTAAGGCTAAAGCTTTTAAAACCGCATCGGTAGAAGAATCGCCGGCATAATTAACCTTAAATTCGGCCGGGGAACGATCTTTTTCTTGGCGAGAAGAAGGGGACGGCATCGGTTTTTCCTGATCCCGTTTCTGGTATTCTGCCTTCATTTGTGCCAGTAAATCTTCTATTTCTCCCATAATGATCAAGTTAGAAAGTAAAAAGTTAAAAAGATAATTGCTCTGATTGCCTCTGCCTTAATAACTAAGTAGCTGGTTATAATTAAATTGAAGATTGATCCCCCCTTAATCCCCCCTTGATAAGGGGGGTGTCTGACAGTTTTTAACACCTAACTACTTAATAATGGGTTTCCTTATTTTTCCAAACGGACCACATACCATTGTAGATAACCCCCCTCACCCAGGTCTAACTCGCAGTAATTATCGCGCAGATAGAGAGCTTTTTCCTCAAAACTAGAGAATTTTGCCAATTGTCGGGGACAAATCTCCGGTTTTGCGGTGATTAAATCTTTTAACTTATCCTGTAACTGGTCGGGAGTCTGGAATTGTTCAGGTTGATCAGCCTCAAGGACAAGAAAATAGTCCCCTTGATACATAATAGAATCGGGCATCGCTGTTTGATAGTCTCAGTAGGAAAATTTTTTGGCTATCTTTATCACTTTATCGCCTCAACGCTCGATCGACACCACCACTATGACAGACCATCTCACCAATCCCTTTCTCAGTCTCCCTTACGAAAGCGCCATGCAGGACTTGGGGGACCAATACTACGATCAAGTTGCGGCCGCGGATTTTCCCCGTTATATCCTTCGTTTTCGCAATGATGCTTTATTACCTTTGGTGGGAATTCAGCCAGAATTAACCTTAGATGAGCATTTTATCGAGGCTTTTGGTAAATTTCAATCCCTGAACCCTTTTTTAGCTCTACGTTACCACGGTTATCAATTTGGCGAGTATAATCCTTTCTTGGGAGATGGTCGCGGTTTTCTCTACGGTCAAGTTAGGGGGATTGATGGCAAATTATACGATTTTGGTACGAAAGGATCGGGACGGACCCCCTATTCCCGTCATGCGGACGGTAGGTTAACTCTCAAGGGTGGAGTTAGAGAAGTCTTAGCTGGGGAAGCTTTACGCGGTTTAGGGGTGAATACCTCTCGCTGTTTGAGTTTGGTGGAAACGGGGGAATCCCTCTGGCGCGGTGATGAACCTTCCCCGACGCGATCTTCGGTGATGATTCGAGTTAGTAATTCTCATATTCGTTTCGGTACTTTTGAGCGTTTATTTCATATTAAACGTGGCGATTTAATTAAAAGACTCCTCGATCATGTAATTATTTATTATTATCCTGAAATCGATCCCCAAGATAGCGATCGCTATTTAAAATTTTACGCCGCTTTGATTGAAAGAACCGCTAAATTAGCAGCCCAATGGATGGCGGCAGGTTTTTGTCATGGGGTTCTCAATACTGATAATATGTCAATTACTGGGGAAAGTTTCGATTATGGTCCCTACGCTTTTATTCCTTCCTATAACCCCCAATTTACGGCGGCCTATTTCGACTACGGTGGCCGTTATAGTTATGGTAATCAGCCTTTTATCTGTCGCTTAAATCTAGAGTTACTGCAATCTCCCCTGGCCATGGTTGTCTCCTTGTTAGAGTTAGATATGGCTTTGGCTAACTATGACCAGCACTACAATTTTTATTATCAAAAAATGATGCTCAAAAAGTTAGGTTTTGAGGATATTTTTACTCCCGAATCCGCTTTACTGGTCAGCAAAACTGTGGAAGTTCTCCAAGAAACTGGCCTCGGTTATCACGAATTTTTCTATCAATTAAGTGAACAATTTAATTACGGTTGGCGAGAAAATAGTTCTCTAATTCTTGAAAATATGGATTTACCAAAAGCTGATTGGCAACGTTGGCGAGAGTTATATAGTTTGGTCTTAAATCAATTACCCCTAGATTCCTTGACTCAAATTGGCGACACTTTAAAGCATTATAATCCTAAAACCGCTTTACTTAGACCGCTAATCGAATCGGTTTGGGAAGCCATTACCTATAAAGACGATTGGCAACCTTTCCAAGAATTAGTGATAAAATTACAAAATAAACAGTAATTAAGTAAGAGGACAAAATTAATTTCTTGGTTAGAATAGGCAACAGGTGGTTAAATATGTGTAATTAATTATCTCTAGCTACTTATTTAGGTCATTTCCTGAAATGCGTTGGACAAAAATTGACCAGACTTGGCGATCAATGTTTCCCTTCTAACCATTAAGAGTGTCAAAATAATAGTAAAATTTTGTGACAAAGTGCCGTCATATCTAAGAATCTTTGCTAGAACTCTAGAAAGCTTCTGTGATAAGTCTCCTTAAAGGAGGCTGTTTGCAGTAAGCTAATCTGGCTAACAGGCTTTTGGGTGTGATATAGGGAAAGTTTCTTGCGATTGCGCCTAAATGGAGTGATATACAGAAAGTTGATCTATATCGTTACTCTGGAGAGTGTTGTGCAGAAAGTTGACCTATAATGTGTAGTAAAACAATCCGTAGGGTGCGTTCCCTAATGGGGGTCTTACTGCTCCACCGCTCGATTTTGGGGAACGCACCATGCACATTGATTGAAGCTGTGAGTTTAGGTGGAATGCTGAAGGCACTGGGTAGTGCGATGCCAAAGGCACTGCGTAGCAGATCGCCGATCGTCTCGTAGGTTGGGTTGAGCGAAACAATACTGGGTCGAAAATAGCTTAATTCACTTGAAAAAGCGAAACCCAACCACCCCAAAGGTTACTCTTGGTTGGGTTTCCTTGCGTCAACCCAACCTACAATAATTGCTGCTCTGGTAGTGCGATGCCGAAGGTACTGCGTAGCAGATCGCCGATCGTCTCGTAGGTTGGGTTGAGCGAAACAATACTGGGTCGAAAATGGCTTAATTCGCCTGTAAAAGCGAAACCCAACCACCCCAAATGTTACTCTTTATTGTGTTTACTTTGTTCAAAGATAAATAGTATAATTGTTATTGTAGTTTGGGTTGAATCATGTAAACCAAACCAAGAGTAACTTTTGGTGTGGTTGGGTTTCGCTTTTTCAGGCGAATTAAGCCATTTTCGACCCAGTATTGTTTCGCTCAACCAAACCTACGAGG
>NZ_JAPZSR010000338.1:0-2357 GCF_027531875.1 Microcystis sp. LE19-84.1B
CTTTCTCCTTCCGTGACATCAGTAAATACTTCTTTGTCTAAAAAAGTAATCGAGTCCCTATCTAAATAATCCATCAATTGAGGAAAAAATAACTCGATAAATTCGACAAAAAAGGTGGAGATTAACTCCTTAAATAAGCGGTCATGGTCAATATTATTAGTCATGTAAAGGTGTCTGCGATCGCTTCGATGGGTACAGTCAACAGTTCAAAGAACATGGCATTATGGGGAAAGTAGTCTAATTCTGGTGGATATTATAACACATAAAAGCCAGATCGAAAAAAAGTTTTCGATAACTCCGTCTTGAGGTGGTCGTAAGAACTAAGCAGTTAAAGTATTTAACCAATTGATTAAATCTTCAACCGTAGAGAAATCGAATAAAGCTTCTCTCTCACAAGTCAAGAAAACGGGTTTCTCAAAGAAACCCGTTTTCTAAATAGCGCCTTTTTCTGATTTTTCTTGCCAAGTGCCGTGAAAACCGGGAGGGATAACACTGGGTAATTGCAGACAGCAAAGGGGTTCTTTTTCTAACTGCTGACTGTCATAGATTCTCACTTGGCTGCTGTGATTATTGCCGTCGTAAACCACGACGATTAACCATCCCGTTTCTGGAGATAAACCATCGCAGACAAAAATCGGTTCACTTCCATAACAGTTATTTTCTAGATAAGCAATAGTTAACTTACCTGTGGAGTGATTATAACAAGCGGGAAGTCCGATAATTTCCCGACGAATATCGCTATCGGGACGATGGACAGCTAAAAAAGTATTTTGCCATTTTTGTCCCACCAGTTGCGGGGAAACCACGGGAAAATCACAGCTTAAATCTGAGAGAATTTCCTGATTAATCACCTTTGCTGATAGGGGATTAATAGTGATACTTGCTAATTTTCCGATGGCTAAGGTTTCGGTTTTACCCGTGGCCACTTCTTTTAAAAATTGATTAGTTTTAAAGTCATCATAACGGACAAAAACAATTTCAAGATTGCCTTGGTCATTCACACAACCATTAGCAAAGTGCCATTGAAACCATGAATCGGTAACACTTTCACTGACTAATTGCAGAGAATCTCGATCAAAAATTAGTATTCTTGTTCCTAATTCTGGCTGCCACTGCATGGCATCACTAAAAGTTTTAAATCCCAACAGTATCGATAATTTATTCGCTTTTATCGGTGGGACGAAAAAGACGAGATACTGTCCCGCTAAAACAAAGTCATGCAGCGCAGACAATCTATCTAACTCAAAAGTATTTTTCTGGATAATTTCACCAGTGGAGTCAGACTTATAGAGATTTAAACTAACTTTAGCACCGATTGTCACCCCGAAATTAAAAATCTCTCCTCTGGACAAATCTAGCTTAGGATGAGCGGAAAAAGTTTCCTTTGCTTGTAAGCTAGATAAATTATCTAAACCTAGAGTTTCTAAAGATTGTAAATCTAATTTATGGGGAAAACCCCCTTCCCAGAGAGCTAATAATTTATCGGGTAAAGCTAACACCGAGGTGTTAGCGGCATTTTTTACCTCTTTTCCCCAATTATTCCAAAAGAAGCCGGGGGCATTCATGCCATAATTAGGAAATAAATATTGATTAGCGGCACTTTCTTGCTGATAACCAGCAGTCTGAACATAACGATAGGTGGCACTGGCTCCCTTATCATGAAAATGTACAGCTAAAACTGCCCCATCTCCATCAAACCAATGACCAACTTTTTGCTTACCTCTTTCTAATCTCCCCGGACCATTGCGATAGAGACTCCCCCGCAATCCGTCGGGAATTTTCCCGGATAATAGGGTTAATTGGGTTTCAGAAAATTCCACTGCTGGTTTTTCTAAAGATTTTGCCCAAGCTTTCATAGATTTGCTTTTTTAGTGATTACATAGTTGAGTATAGCCCTAGACTAGGTTCAATGACGATAATTTCGGCAGTTTACCAGTTAATTAGTATTCGTCACAACCGATAAATTATATCATTATAAAGTATCGGGATCAATTCCCAGAGAACGGATATATTCAGCTAAACGTTCAGCTTTTTGAGATAACTCGATAGAACTTAAAAATTTCTGACCATCTAAACTATAAATTTCTAACCCATCTTCTCTCAAATCAAATCGGATATTTAACCGAGGACTAACCCATCCTTTAATCTCAGGTATAGAGCTTAATAGTCCTTCCTGTCTCAACCATCCTTGAAAATTATGAGAATCGGGATCATAAAGATAGTATTCTTCCACTCCATAACGTTGATAAAAGAGTAGTTTTCGCTCCATTTCTTCTAAGCTGTTAGAAGGTGAAAGAATTTCAAAGACCACTTGAGGAGCGATATTATCTTCTTGCCATTGTTTATAGGAACCCCTT
>NZ_JAPZSR010000069.1:0-24560 GCF_027531875.1 Microcystis sp. LE19-84.1B
AGGTTTTATTCCCGTTTCTTCAGTGAAATCTTCCTCTATCTCCACCAAACGGACTTAAGCAACAATTGGCAGGGAGTAGTTATTTATCCTCGGCGTTCAGTGGAAAGCGTAGAGACGGCTCGTTATGGGGAGTTAATCAACTCAGGCAGGATTTTACGTTTTTATCTCGAGGAATTAAGGGAAGGGGAATCCCTGGGAATATCGATGTTACAGTTAATTATAGCACCCACCGCAAGAGCGATCGAGCAGGGAAAACAATTAATTCCACGGATTAGAGAAGAATTACCTAAGGTCAAACAACAGCAAGAACTCTTAGAATTGATAGAGACAATCTTGGTTTATAAGTTACCCCAAGTCAGTAGAAAGGAGATAGAAGCGATGTTTAGTTTAAGCGATTTAAAACAAACTAAAGTGTATCAGGAAGGTAGAGAGGAAGGTAGAGAGGAAGGTAGAGAGGAAGGTAGAGAGGAAGGCCGACAAGAAGGCGAATTAGCGGCAAAATTAGCCTCTATTCCTCGTTTATTGGCATTAGGATTAAACTTTGAACAGATAGCACAAGCTTTAGAATTAGATATCGAACAGGTTAGACAAGCAACTCAAGGGGAATAGGAAAAGTTCAAAGCGATCGCACTAAGGTTAGATAGCGTATCATGCTAAACGACTTTTGTGCTATAGCAGAGAGACTAGCTGTGTCATCATTAGACATCTCCGAAAACGCAGGGACAATTCATGAATTTTACTCCAAAAATGTAGGGACAATTCATGAATTGTCCCTACCAACGGTTTCAGATTACGCATATTTAATTTTCGGAAATATCTATTCTCTATCATCATTTCTTAAAACAATTATCCCATTTTTGTATATATCCGTAAATCCGCCAGTTGCTATACACGGACTACCGACTTGCCATTGATTATTAATTGGCATTACTTGTTTAAATATTGTCATAGATCCAGTGAGAGTATTAACTGGACTAGCTATTACTGCTTACTGCATGGCAACCAACAAAAATGTGGACAAAGCTTTAATCATATACAACTTCAAAACTAATACAAATATTCCACAACGCCTTATTGTATTTTTACTGAAAATTTTTTATAACATTTTTAAATTATGTACGTTATAACTATTAAGATTATTAAACTAATCTTAGTATTTTAGTATTAATTACTTTTTTGTTGGTGTTATAATATTTTTAACTTTATTTAAATAAAAGTCATGCAAAAAATACAAGTGATTCCAAGAAAAGGTAGTTCCAATTAATCTTAACCCCTAATAGGGATTGAAACTTGGAGGCAAAAATCAGCGATACTGATATTGAGATCACGATGGTGAATCCAGAAGAGATAAAGGAGAGAGAAAATGGCTAACGAAACCGTCACTTATTCCCTAGAAGCAGTTCTGACAAGGATTGAGGGGAAAATCGACTCTCTGGAAAAACGGATCGATGAGAGATTTGATCAGGTAGATAAGAGATTTGATAAGATAGAAGAACGGTTGACAAAAGTGAGATGTAGCCAAAGACTCTCTGGGAAATGCAGTTAAATAATTGGATGGCGACCTAAAAATATGAGTGAATTAACTATTCGTCCAGCTAAAATTACTGGTGTCATCCCAGATTCGATCGCCGCCGAGGTGGGTTTTGAAATCGGGGATGCGCTCGTCTCTATCAATGGTAATCGTCCCCGGGACTTAATCGATTATCAATTTTTATGTGCCGATGAATTTTTAACCCTAGAAGTGCTTGATAGTCAGGGCAAAACTCATCAAGTAAAAATCGAAAAAGATTATCATGAAGACTTAGGTTTAGAGTTTGAAAATGCCCTTTTTGATGGCTTAATTCAGTGTAATAATAAATGTCCTTTTTGCTTTATAGATCAACAACCAGAGGGCAAAAGAGAAACTTTATACTATAAAGATGATGACTATCGCTTAAGTTTTCTCTATGGCAGTTATTTAACCTTAACTAATCTCACCTCAAAAGAATGGCAGCGGATCGAAAAGATGCGAATATCACCGCTTTTTGTGTCCGTTCATGCCACGGAACCCGATCTGAGGATTCGTCTCTTAAAAAATCCCCGCGCTGGTCAAATTTTAGACCATTTAAAATGGCTACAAGCCAGACAATTACAAATTCATGCCCAAGTGGTAGTTTGTCCCAATATTAATGATGGCATTCATCTCGAAAGAACCCTGTTAGATCTGGTTTCTTTTCATCGGGGGGATATTCCCTGTGTGGAGTCGGTTGCCGTAGTTCCCGTGGGATTAACCCGCTTTCGTCCCCAAGAAGATGAATTAATTCCCGTTAGCCAAGAAAAAGCGCGAGAAGTGATCGAACAAGTCCAAACTTTACAAAAACAATTTCGTCAAGAATTTGGCAGTAATGTGGTGTGGTTAGCCGATGAATGGTTTTTAATTGCCCGAGTCGATTTACCCCCTCAATCTCACTACGAAGACTATCCCCAAATCGGTAACGGAGTTGGCTCGATTCGTCAATTTATTAGGGATTTCCAGAAGACAGCCAAGAAGTTATTACCTGCTCAAATTACTCCATCTAGACGGTTAATATGGGTAGTGGGAAATGCGGTAGAACAAGCTTTTCAACCCCTAGTTAAACAGTTAAATAAGGTGCGGGGTTTAACCGTGGAATTAGTGACTTTAAATAGTGATTATTGGGGGCAGGAAATCACGGTTACGGGTTTATTAACCGGGCAAGATATTCTCAAAGGATTACAAGGTAAAAATCTTGGGGATGGGGTTTTATTACCCTCCCTCATGCTCAAGCATGGGGAAGCGGTATTTTTAGATGATCTCACCCTAGAAACTGTTATTAATCAGTTAGGAGTCCCTATTTATCCAGTTCTGGGAGTGGAGGAATTAATTAAAACTTGTCTTACTCTCAATCCCTTCAACAAATCCTAATCTTGAGAATAGATAATTATCAGTAATCGGTGATCAGATTTGAGTTTTTAGTGAGCGGTATTAGGTATTAGATATTAGGTATTAAGTAGAAAATTGCCGTTTTCTTGGCACTGATAACTGATAACTGATTACTGATAACTGATAACTGTCTTAGCCGATTTCCACATTACCTGTCCCTTGAAACATCAGCCAAGAGAGGAAAAAATTAGCCACAAAAATCGCTAATAAAGAAGTTACCACAGCCGTGGTAGTAGATTGACCAACTCCTTTAGCACCGCCGGTGGTGGTTAAACCCCAACTGCAGCCGATAATAGCAATTAAAATCCCAAAAATAAGGGACTTGAACATAGAACTAATTAAATCCCATGTTTCCAGAAAATTTTGGGCTGATTGTAAGAATAGGGAATAGGAAATACCGTAAAGACTATCAGAAATCAATAAACCACCGAGTAATCCCGTGACTAAAGAGATAATAGTGAGCAGGGGTAACATTAAACTACAGGCAATCACCCGGGGAATGACCAAATAATCGATCGGATCGGTTTTTAAAATATATAAAGCGTCAATTTGTTCTGTTACTCGCATTGTACCAATTTCGGCGGCAAAAGCCGAGCCAACTCTCCCCGCCACCACCACCGCGGTTAAAACTGGGGCTAATTCCCTGGTTAAAGCCAAGGAAAGGACTCCCCCAACAAAACTACCCGCCCCAAAAAAAATAAATTCTCTGGCTACCTGAATAGTGAAAACCATACCCACAAAAGCAGCAGTAATTAGGGCAATTGTCAAGGATTCTGGCCCAACAATACTCATTTGTTCCAGAGTATTACGCCGGTGGATTTTGCCATTAAGAATATGTAAAAAAGTTTGTCCCGCTAATAAACCGGCAGCCCCCAAACGTTGGAACCATAAACTTAAACCACCGGCAGCATCACTTTTTCTTGGCATTTGTCGAGGGAATATCGCTAAAATCTAACTTATTATAGGCGAGAATTCCCTCTGATACTAAATCCGTTGAGTAACGCACAGAAAACGGGTTTCTCCGAGAAACCCGTTTTCTACTCATGTGCCACTCCCTCGAGGGATAAGAAACTATGGTTTTGCGCTGCTGGCAGGGGATAATAGAATTGTCTAGTAGCCGTCAGCTATCAACCCTGATTCTTTATCCATGCCAGATTTAGCGAAAATTATCCTGAGAAACCATAAAATTGATGCTGTTAAACGATTCCATCCTTGGATATTTTCCGGGGCGATTAAAGAGATGGAGGGAGAAGTCAAAGAGGGTGCTATCGTGGAGGTTTATAGCGATCGAGGCGAATATCTAGCCACTGGACTGTATAATCCTAGCAATATTGCCGTTAAAATTCTTTCTTTCCCAAAAGTCAGCGATATTGCTCAATTATTTCTCGAAAAATTCCAGAATGCCTATCAGCTGCGACAACAAATCGGTTTAGTGGATAACCCGAAAACTAACTGTTATCGTTTAATTAACGCTGAAGGGGACGGTTTACCCAGTTTAATCGTCGATTGGTACAATGGCACGGCGGTTATTCAAGCTTATTCCCTAGCTTTATACCAACGTCTCGATCTGATTGTCGATTGCCTGAAAACTATCTACGCTGACAATTTACGGGCAGTTTACGATAAAAGTGCCGCAGTTTTGGCGAAAAGCGCCCATATCTCCGAGAATAAATACTTATTTGGTCAAAAAACCGGCGATGAGGTGTTAGAATCCGGCCATCGCTTTATTATTGATTGGGAAAAAGGACAAAAAACGGGATTTTTCCTCGATCAAAGGGAAAATAGAGCCTTATTATCTCAATATTGCCAGAATAAACGGGTTTTAAACACTTTTTGTTACTCTGGCGGCTTTTCCGTCTATGCTATGCAAGCGGGGGCTGCCCTAGTCGATTCCGTTGATAGTTCCCACGGTGCGATCGATCTTACCGAAAAAAATATCGCCCTGAATAATCTCAGTCAAGTTCCCCATCAATCCTACAGCACCGATGTTTTTAACTTTCTGCGCGACTGTCAGGAGGATTACGATCTGATTGTTCTCGATCCCCCCGCTTTTGCCAAAAGTATCCAATCCCGTCATCAGGCGGTTATGGCTTATAAAAGATTAAATTACCAAGCTTTCCAGAAAATTCGCCCCCACGGTATTATTTTCACCTTTTCCTGTTCCCAAGTGGTTAACGAAGAACATTTTCAGGGGGCTGTCATGGCGGCAGCCATTGAATCGGCTCGCCCAGTGCGAATTTTAGCACGTTTAAGCCAACCAGCCGACCATCCCACCAGTATCTATCACTCGGAAGGTTCCTACCTGAAAGGATTGGTTTTAGCGGTGGATTGATGGAAAATTAAACGATTACCATCGGGATCATAGATGTAGATTTCCGGACCGTGGGAAGCTTGGCTAATTTCTCCCCTAGCACCATAGCCGATTTCGCTCCAATGCTCGATCGCTTTTTCGAGACTCTCCACCTCGAAACAAATGCTCATGCCACTGCCACTAGAATCGCTAAATTCGTCTCTGTGGGACTCTTTAGGGCAAAAAAGACCTAATTTAAGGTTAATCAGCCTAAATTCCGCATAAACGGCGGCAAGGTAGGGCTTTGGTTCCTGTTGCAACAGTTGACGATAAAACTGTACCGAGCGATCGAAATTACTCGTGCCTAGGGCAATAAAAGCCTCTGTGTAATTGAATGGACTATCGGGGGGGTTATTCATTGGGTTTGGCGATTAGGAGAGGGGAGCAAGTCCTGTGGGGGCGAAGCATTCGGGCATAACCTATCGCTGAAACCGTAGATTTCCTATCCGAGATATGCTTCGCCCCTACTTTTTCAGCATACTCTACCTAGGGCTGGCTGAATAAATCTAAAAACCTTGTTGGATAAGGCTTTTAGACTTTTTTCCCCTGAAAAAGTGCTGACCATTGGAGTGAGCGGGGGTAAAATTCCGGGACTTTTTCCCTGAAAATTAGGTAACTGACTACCTCAAAATCGGTAAAACCCCACACCCCACACCCCACACCCTGCCCCCACCAACAAACTTTTTCACCATACCCTACCTATATCTGCAAGTCCCCTGGGGTTTCCGTCGGATCGAGGATCACCCTGAGCGTTCATCCGATCGAGTGATTTTGCGGAAAAGTGTTAAAAAAGATTGCTGTTTGTAAAGACAACTGTTACCGTGGGTTCAAGAGTGCGCTTTGAAGGAGGAAAAACCCCATGCACCCTAACCTATCCATCTATCCCCCGATTGCTTCGCTACTTATGTAGGGCATAGATGCACAAATCAAAGATTTCAGAAGCAAAACCAATAAATTCCCGTACTGTTGCTTAAAACAGGAGTTTGATCATGAAATTACAGGGAAAAACTGCTCTAGTCACGGGGGCATCCCGGGGTATTGGACGAGCGATCGCCTTAGAATTGGCCCGACAAGGTTTAAGCAGAATTGTGATTGTTGCCAGAGATCAAGAGCGATTAGAAAAACTAGCCAAAGAAATTGAGTCCCTAGGGGTCATTGCCACACCTTTAGCCCTAGATTTAACCGAAAATGACCTTGTTAGTCCTTCAATTATCCGCGTTTGGCAAGAATGCCGTGGCATTGATATCCTTGTTAACTGTGCCGGTATTGCCCATCAAACCCCCTTTCTGCGATCGCAATTTTCGCAAGTGCAAGCAGAAATATCTTTAAATCTGATGGCCATGTACACGGTTACTCGCTTAATTGCCCGCCGGATGGCAATTCGGGGACAGGGAACCATCGTCAATGTTTCCAGCATGATGGGTAAAATTGCCGCTCCTAGCTTCGCTACCTACTCGGCCACCAAATTTGCCATTTTGGGTTTTAGTCAAGCTCTCAGGTCGGAATTACGGGAACACAACATCAAAGTTGTCACCCTCTTACCCTCTTTAACCGATACGGATATGGTGCGAGAATTGCAGTTATTTCGATGGTTAAAACCGATGAGCGCCGAAGAAGTCGCCCAAACTCTAATTACCGGGTTAAATAGGGAAAAAACGGAAATTGTCGTCGGTTGGCAAAGTCATCTAGCTCTTTGGTGTCAAAAATTGGCCCCGAAACTGCTCGAGAAAATTGTCGATTTAGCCTCTCCCTTACGCCAAAGCAAAGGAAAGCGAGGATGGCGAGAAGTGTTTAACTAGGGTTTAATTAAATCCCTCAGGGTGAGCCATGCTCACCCTAATCACCTTAACTAACAGGCAATTAAACGGCTGTCAGGGTTTTTTCTAGAAGTTGTCGGGGAGTTTGAACCGAACCACGACAGTGGATTTCCGCAGAATTATTGGGACTTTCAATCAGTTTAACTTTATCTAATTCGGCTCCTAATTGGCGGATCCGTTCCTCTAATAGTTGAGCGATATGTAGGGCAATATTTTCCGCGGTGGGAACCACTTCGGCAAAGTAGGGAATATCCTTATTTAAAAAAGCATGATCGAAGGGTTCCACTACCAATTCATCGATCGCTTTTTGTAAATCCCCTAGATCTACAATCATACCGGTGCGGGGATCAATTTCTCCCGCCACGGATACTTCTAGGTGATAATTATGACCATGACCGTTTACCCTGGCGCATTTGCCGTAGATTTCCGAGTTTTGTTCGAGGGTTAATTGCGGTAAAGCCAAACGATGGGCGGCGCTAAAATGGGTTTTGATAGTTAAAGTTGCTTCCATATCTTTTCCTTGATATTCTGCCCACAATTCGGGGTGTTCAAATAGTTGAATTTTGACCAATGGTAAATAGGGTGTTAATCTTTGCCAGATAACTCTAGCGATATTTTCTGTGGTGGGTAGGGTTTGCTGAAATTCTGGCCAGACTTGATTGAGATAGGAGTAGTCTAATTGACTGGTTATCTCTCGTTTAATTACCTGTTTCACGGTGGAGAGATTTTCCACCATGCCATAAAGATTGAGTTCTTTGTATAGGGAGACGTATAATTCGTAATTGTGACCATGACCGGGAAAACGGCTACCAAGACCAAAAAGTCTTTGATTTTCGGCTTCGTCCCATTCTGGCAGATAATAGCGATGGCTGGCTGAAAACCGCGCTCGACGATTGATGATGCAATCCATAAATGTGGGCGATCGATGACTTTGTAAAGTTACGTTAAGAGTAACCCCTTCTAGCATAAACCAGTTTTGTCCCCTCCGGCTTGCAGACCGGGGAAAGTTATCCCTCAATTCTGGCATAATGCGATCGCTGTGAGTCGAGAGTGAGAAAATTTATCTTTGAGAAGGTAAAGGAATTTCTTTTTTACCACTAAAATAAACTTTCTCTATCCATAACTTTCTAGCTCCCTCAATTCTTCTTTAGGAGCAATCGAGATGGGATACTTTAGTGGGCAAAAAAGTAAATTCGTAGGTCGGGTTGAGGTGACGAAACCCGACAGAAACCCTCAGTTGTTGGGTTTCACTTCGTTCAACCCAACCTACGCAAAAAGAGCTACCTGCGGATTATTTTTGACTATCCCGGATTTTTCTAACTTCTAGAATAGGTAAATCGAGAGCTTCGGCGATTTGTTCCGAGGTTAATCCAAGTTTTACTAACCGCGGGATCGTGTCTCGCTTGGTTTTCTTTTGGATAGAATCGATGAAAACTTTATCATCGGGGATGAGTTCGTTGTTGTTCTCTATATCTCTAAAAGAACCAGAACAAAGATTAAGCTTTTCGATTTTAATATTGCCTACAAATTGAGAGTTTTTAGCAATTATTCTTTCAATAGTCGCACGAAAATTAGATTTATTAATATCTTCTCCTAATGTATCCGAAAGAAGTTGCCAGAGTTTGTAGGCTTCATCTTTGGCGTGACCCGTACTACAGTTATACTCTTTCGCGATGTCCGCGTATTTTTGTCCGTTGAGAACTCCCTTAAGAATTGCGAGTTGTAGGCTATCGATGTGTTTCCCCGTCGAGGAGAATATTAACTCGTCTAGGTAGCCGGCTAGTTCTTGGGGATTCATACCTGTATCACTAATTCCGTGGCAGTCTCTACCCGTCATTATCTGACAAAAACCGTCTTTTGTAAATATTGTTGAGAAAAGTACCGCCTTTATCCGTCTTTTGCTTACTTGCCTCGATGAAATTTTTCGCTCACAATTTAAACTTAGTTGGTTCGGGTCGTTCATTAGTTCGGTACTCGTTGATTACCTCATGGATTACGAGTGATACTTGTGATCCTAAAAAACTTCAATCACAGAATTTTGCGAGTATTTTGTGTCTCGCCAGAACTTTCAGAAAAACCATTCATTCTATTAGGAGTTAATCATGGCTTACGCGCAATGGGTTACTATATCGATTTATCCTTCAAACTACAGGGCAACTCTTAAGAATGTTTCACATTCTTGGGGCAAGTTTTACAGTGACAAGAAAGATGACGAAATCGCTCCAGGCGATATTGAAGGCCATGTCATTGAGTCTGGACAATCTTATACTATAAACGCCTGCGGTCGATCAGACGCAGCTTCAGGAACCGAGGGATCTTTTGATATTTATGACGGAGACGTGAAGGTTGGTACATACACATGGGATTGTCCTTGGGGCAGTAAAGATAATTCATCTCAATGGAATCCTAGTGGACCAAACCCTCCACTGAATAACTATACTACACAACAAACAGGTGCGAACCTAAACTCCGGTGCCCTCGGCAATATAACGATCGTGACAACAAAGATCCGGTGATCTAATACAGCTAGTAAATTCCTAGGTCGGGTTGAGGTCACGAAACCCGACAGAAACCCTCAGAAACCCTCAGTTGTTGGGTTTCACTTCGTTCAACCCAACCTACGCAAAAAGAGCGGTAAATCCGATCAAGAGCGGGGTACAATAATCGAAAGTTTGAAATTTTCTGGTATTTTTTGAGTTATCTTTTAGAAGGGATGGGAATGTCTTTTTTACCACTAAAATAAACCGTCTCTATCCATAATTCTCTCGCTTCTTCAATATTAATAATCACTTCCTCTAAAGTTTCCCCCTGACTCATACATCCGGGTAAATCTGGAATTAACGCGGTGTATCCGCCTTCTTCTTCGGGATAAATTGAAATCGGATATTTAAGAGATAAAAAGTATTCTAGAGGTGGACGTTTCAGTGCTTTATCGGTTGTCATCTTGCCAATTCTCCAAATCTAATACTTTAACAATCTCTCTAAGGTAAGTTCGTTTAACTTTATTTCCTCCCTTCTTCGGAATAATCATCACGTCTCCCGAATCATTTTCAAAAGCGTGGTGGCTACCTCTAGAGCGAATTTCTCTATATCCGAACGCTTCTAAAAGATATTTTACTTCCTCGAAACGAACATCGGGGGGATAGGACAGAAACTTTTCGACTAATTTACTGAGTTTACCCATTGAAATAATTAAGGTGGGCAATGCCCACCTTACTTTAGATTCTACTCGATTCCTTCGATGCGGTCCTCCACTTCTTGATAAAGTTCCTGTAAGCGGTCTAAATTCGACTGGGAAGTTTCCCAGTAACCGCGACCATTAACTTCTAGCAGGGTTCCCACCATCTTGCGGAAAGAGTTGGGATTGAGATTCATCAGACGCTGACACATTTCCTCATCTTGAATAAAGGTGGTGTTGACATCTTCATAAACCCAATTATCCACCGCGTCAGCAGTTGCAGACCATCCCATGGTATTAACTAAACGCTTCGATAATTCTCGGACTCCTTCGTAACCGTGACTTAACATTCCCTCGTACCATTTGGGATTGAGTAACTTGGTGCGGGTATCCAAGCGCACGGTTTCCGACAAAGTACGCACTTGAGCGTTAGCGGTGGTAGTATCGGCAATATAGGCCGCCGGTTTTTTGCCATCATCGCGTAAACTAGCCACAACCTTCGTCGGATCCGAGTCGAAATAGTGGGAAACATCGGTTAAACTAATCTCGCTAGAATCCAAGTTTTGGAAAGTTGCCTCCGCAGTTTTTAAAGATGCTTCAAACAACTGACGATTATCGGCCATCATCCCCGGATTATCAGAATCGAAAGCAAAACCCTTGCGGTTGAGATACATATTCTGTAACTCTTTTTCGTCTTCCCAACTGCTATTTTCCACCGCGAGATTGATGTTAGAAGAATAGGAACCGGAAGCATTAGAAAAGATGCGGGTGGCTGCCTGTCGAACCGTTAAACCCATTTCTTTTGCTTGTTCAATAGCGTGTTTGCGGACATAATTCACCTCTATCGGTTCGTTTGCTTCCGCGGCCATTTTTACGCCTTGGTCAAGCAAGTTCATCTGATTGATAAATAAATCCCGGAAAACACCAGAACAATTGACCACCACATCAATGCGCGGTCTTCCTAATTCCTCTAGGGGAATTAACTCCAATTTATTCACCCGTCCCAAAGCATCGGGAACGGGACGAACTCCCACCATCCAGAGAATTTGTGCTAGGGATTCCCCGTATGTTTTGATATTATCCGTTCCCCAGAGAACACAAGCGATGGTTTCCGGATACTTACCGCCATTATCCAGTTTTTGCCGTTCTAACAGACGATCCACCACAATTTTAGCCGATTTTACCGCCGCTAGGGTCGGAATAGACTGGGGATCTAAAGCGTGGATATTTTTACCCGTCGGTAAAACTCCGGGGTTACGGATGGGGTCGCCACCCGGTCCAGGAAGAACGTATTCTCCTTCTAATGCTTTTAATAGCGCCCCTAATTCATTATCGGCACAAACCTGTTCTAAACAGAATTCTAGGTATTCAAACAGGGGTTTTAACGCTTCCGGATCAACTTTTGGATAACCCATCGACCGTAAAGTTTCGATCCAAGGTGATTTCTTGCCTATATTCAAGAAATTCAGCTTAGAAAGCATCGATACCCGACCTTCCGCGTCGGTTTGAGACTCGACTAAAGCGGAGACGGCAGCGCGAGTCGCGAGGGTGATGTTTTGCAGTAGTTCCACATCTTCTAACACACCTCGATCGCTATTGCGATAAACTTCCTCTAGATCCCGGCCGATGCTGTTGGCAATAATTCGGGGTAAGGAGAGTAAATCGTCCTCTTCCCGGTCTAAACTGGCAATATTGACCAAAGTTGCCACCGCTTCCAGCGCCGAGGGGGGTTTCCCAATAACGTGCAGTCCGCAGGGAAGTAAGCGCGATTCAATTTCCATCAGTTTACGATAGACGGAACCGACGATATTATCCCGTTCCTCTTGACTGAGATGGGCGGTGTCACCATCAGGTAAACTTATATCTTTGTCAAGATTGACCAATAAACATTTATCGACAATGGTATTGACAATTTGCACCCCACGCCCACTATCTTTCAGGGTTTGGTAGGAACCGATCAACTCGCTTAATTCCTTTAACCCTTTGTAGAGTCCGGCATTTTCTGCGGGGGGAGTGAGATAGGAGATAGTTTCCGCATAACTACGACGTTTAGCGATCGTCGCTTCGCTGGGGTTATTAGCGGCATAATAGTAGAGGTTGGGAATCATCCCGATGAGGTTATCGGGGTAGCATTCCCCAGACATTCCCATCTGTTTCCCCGGCATAAATTCTAGGGAACCGTGGGTGCCAAAATGGAGAACCGCATCTGCTTTCCAAACTTGATTGAGATAGGTATAGTAGGCTGCAAAACCGTGGTGGGGACTAGCAGAACGAGAAAAGAGCAGACGCATGGGATCCCCTTCATAACCGAAGGTGGGTTGAACCCCAATAAAGACGTTACCGAATTCTTTCCCGTAGATTAAAAGATTTTGTCCATCACTGTTGAGGTGTCCCGGTGGTGGTCCCCAATTTTCCTCTAAACGGACGGAATAGGGGGTTAAGCGTTCGTATTCGGGTACGGACATCCGATAGGCGATATTTAGCTCCGGACTATGGTACTGTGCGGTGGCATCATGGATTACCGCTGCCATCAGTTCTTGGGGAGACGCGGGTAGATCCTGCAAGTCATAACCATTATTTTGTAACGCTTTCATCACTTCGTAGATGGAACCGAACACATCTAGATAGGCTGCGGTTCCCACATTCCCTTTATCGGGGGGGAAACTAAAGACGGTGATGGCGACTTTTTTATTCAGTTTCGGTTTCTTTCTTAGAGTAGCCCATTTTAGCGCCCGTTGAGCGATCGCTTCCACCCGATCCTGTAAGGCGATCGCTTTACCCGTGGCCCCATCCCGGCCCGATAATATAATAGGTTCGATCGCACCGTCTAATTCCGGAATAGCAATCTGTAGCGCCACTTGAATCGGGTGTAAACCCAAATCGCTTTCTTCCCATTCCTGGGTGGTTTGGAAAACTAGCGGTAACGCGCACATATAGGGACGATTGAGACGTTTTAAGGATTCTATCGCTTTCGGGTGATCTTGTCGCGCTGGACCTCCCACTAAAGCAAATCCTGTCAGGGAAATTACCGTGTCAACGATGGGAACCGCTGCCACTCCTTTTAAGCTTTTATCCCAGAAATATTCTTCTACCGGTTTAGAAAAGTCTAATCCCCCGGCAAAAACAGGAAGGACTCGCGCACCCATAGACTCGAATTCCTGCACGAGAGCGACATAATGAGCGTCATCACCAGTAACGAGGTGAGTTCTCTGTAAAATTAAGCCAACACAGGGAGCTAAGGGGTCTTTTAGGTCATCGGCAATATCACTGCGGTTATTGTACCAAGCGAAGTATTCCTTGACATCCTCGAACATTTTCATGGATAAAGGATGCCAGATACCCAGATCTGGATAAACTACCGGTTCCTTGTAAACTACGCTGTCATCCTTGTTATCAAAGACGTACTTATCGGCCAACATTAACAGGAAGTTCTCTAAATTTTCTGCCGAACCCCCTAGCCAATACTGGAAACTTAACATAAAGTTGCGTGCGTCCTGAGCTTTTTCCATGGGGAGGTATTTCAGGACTTGCGGTAAGGTTCGCAATAACTTTAACATCGCGTCTTGGAAACCAGCGCCGGAGTTTTCCCTGCGCTTTTTCATAAAGTTAGCGATGACACTCTTAGACTGTCCCAATTGGGCCATGGAAAAGCAACCTAATTTATTTAAGCGCATTACCTGGGGCATGGAGGGAAAGACGATCGCCGCATCTAATTTATCCCGATGGGGACTGACAGCGGCCACAACTTTATCGGCTAAATCTTCGATAAAGATGAGAGAAGCGATGAAAATATTAGCTTTGGCTACATCCTCTTGAAAATTGCGATAATTTTCCCCATCGCGCAGTTCTTCGATTAAATAACCACTAATTTCGATCGCTAGTTTCGGGTTGTTAGCGTTGATTTCCCTGACCGCACTACTCAGCGCACTTTGGTACTGAGGTTCTAGCACGACATAGACCACCTTGACCAGCGATCGACCATTCAACGCGTCAGGAACTATGTGACGAATGGTGGACTTGACGTGAGTGAACATATATGATGGTTCTCCTTAGAATTGCTGAGTCTGGTATGAAGTGATTTTCGTCATCTGATGATGATCGCCCTTTGTTTAAGGTATTTAGATATATATGTTTCTGTTTTGTATCAGAAAATGTCACCCAAGTGAGTATTTACTCTGGGTTTTGACACAATTCGATAAATATCTTGCCATATTTTGTAACAGATGGTAAAGAGCTTTTTGAGTAACTACTCAGGCTTTTCTTTACAAAAATTAATATTTAATCTATTGACTTTTAATTACAAAAATGTTAAAGGTTAGCACCTCAGACGAGATGTCCCTGTTCAAAGATGATCAGGGTGAGTATCTGATAATTCTCTGTAATTAATTAAATTATATTAATTTTCTTGAAAATACTTGACATTCCCCCCCCTATGGTACTTTACGCAACTGATAATGTTTTTTTCTTTGTTTTGTATGTTCTTCAAAACCTCTGTAGCTGTTGCCGCTACCGCCATCGGTTTGGGTACTCTTTCCTTGGCTGCCCAAGCCGCTACCGTTCGTGTTCCTTTGACCTATACTTATAGTTCTGGACTTTCCTCCGGTTCTGCGGGAACTGGTTATTTTGACATCGATGATAGTTTGTTAGGACCGAATACTTCTATCCTTTTTCCTGGTAACGTCAACGACCTGCAAGGGTTTTCCCTCACCTTTACGGGTTTAGCCTCTAGTCCCTCGACAACCACCTTTGCCCTAGCTAATTTAACGAATTGGCTCTTTAAGACCAACGGGACAGGAACAATTATTGATGCTAACTTTGATAGTAGTCTCAATGCTGATGGTTATGACTTAGCTCCTGCTGAAGTTTTATTCGGTCTTCTTATAGACCCCCAAGGAGGTGAATCATATTATCAAATCACGCTGGGTACTCCCGGTCCGGTACCGGTACAATCCACCCCTGAACCGGGTGGCGTTGTGGCCCTATTGGGGTTAGGGTTGGGTGCCTTGGCTTCTAGAGGTAAGAAACGGGGTTAATGAGAGGTGGCTCTTCTAGGTTCTGTGTGATCTCGCGTAGCGAGCGCGTCGCGACCAGTTTAACTTACATAGGATCGATCTTTGTGTCCTTTGTGTCTTTGTGGTTCGTTCCACCCCCTCGCTAGGAGAAATGTATCTTAGAATACATTTTACCCACCAAACCTAGGAGAGCCCCCTAATTATTTTCAGTAAATAATCGAAAATGTTTTTTAATTGGATAACTTTACCCTATTTATTAATTAATCCTGTTTTAATTCCCTTGAGTATAGCTCGATCGGAAACTATTCTTGTTCGAGAAGTCAGGGATCCTAATTATCAAAAACTGGTGCAGTACGCTCAAAATCAACAACTCGATCGCCTAGCTATGCCTGATATAATTCAGAATATAGCCACTCAATTTTTAGGAGCAAAATATCAAGCAGGATTACTCGATCGCTCGGCAACAGAAAAATTATTTATCTCTTTAAAAGAGTTTGATTGTTTCCTCTTTGTGGAAACAGTTCTCGCTTTGAGTCACAATTTTGCTTTAAAAAATTATCAATATTCTGCTTTTAGTCAGCAGGTTTTAAATCAGCGTTATCGCCACGGTATTCTCGACGGTTATTGTAGTCGTCTGCATTACTTTTCCGATTGGATTAATGACAACCAAAAACGAGGTAACGTAGAAAATATTACTCAAAAATTAGGGGGAATTACTCTTGACAAAAAGCTCAACTTTATGAGCAAAAATCGCCCTCTATATCCCCAGTTAAAACCTCAAAGTAATTATGATTGTATTCAACAGGTAGAACTGCAATTAGAAAGCTTATCCTTAACCTATATTCCTACCGCTAAGATTAAAGATATTTATCCACAACTGCAAGCTGGCGATATTATCGGTGTCGTGACTAATATCCCTGGTTTAGATACCACCCATACCGGTCTAGTTTATCGCTTTCCTGATGGCAAAATTGGCTTAATTCATGCCTCTCCTGCTGGTCAAGTTACCATTGCTAAAGACCTAGAAAAATATATCACTAAAGTGGACAAGGCCATCGGTATTTTTGTGGTTCGTTCCCTTGATCCAAGAAATAGGTAGATAGGGAGCGAGGACAGAAAAAAAAATTGTGATCTCACCCTATTATTCATCTCAATTTAGGTGTTCAATGTCGGTAATAATCGGTAGAATCACCGTGATCTTTGTGCCTTTTCCTTCCTCACTTTCCAGGTAAATTTGTCCTTTATGCGCTTCCACACAGCGTCCGACAATGGCTAATCCTAATCCCGTCCCTTGAATATTATCGACATTGCTACCGCGATAAAAAGGTTTAAATAAATGTTCTTGATCTTTGCTGGGAATACCAATGCCTCGATCGACAATTTTAAAGACTACCTGCTCGGATTCGACGATAATCTTAAATTCTACGGGGTTTCCTTGTGGTGAATATTTGATAGCATTTCCCAGTAAATTTGTCAAGATATGTTTAATTAAATTAACATCCCAAAGTCCTCTTTCTAAGCTGCCCTCAACTTGGAAAATAATTGCTGATTGGTGTTCTGGCTTAACTATAAAAGATTCTACCAATTTTTGACAATAATCAAGCAAATCCACCGGATCAAATTGACAGTATAATCTCCCGGAATCGGCCCTACCAATTAATAACACTTCTGTGAGCAATTGATCCATGTCTTTAATGGCCGATCGAATCATGCGAAAATAGCTAACTTGCTGATCTTTTGTCAACCGATCGCGACTTTCTTCTAATAATCCAGCCGAGAGTAAAATTTTATTTAAAGGATTGCGAAAATCGTGGGATAACATGGAAACAAATTCAGTTTTTAACTGATTTAATTCCTGCGCTTTTTCCAGTTGATTAGTGCGTTCAATCACGCTCATTTTTAAAGCTTCGTTGGATTCTCGTAAAGCTTCCTCCATCTGTTTTCGCTCGATCGCATAACATAGCGATCGAGTTAAAATTTCTAAACTTACTTCTCTTTTAATTAAATAATCCTGCGCTCCCTGACGCAGTGCTGCCAAAGCTAAATTATCATCATTAGTATTAGTTAAAACCACGATCGGCAATTTCGGAGCCGTAATTAAAAGGGGAGCTAAGGATTCCAAACCTTGACTATCTGGTAAAGTTAGATCTAATAAAATTACATCAAAATTTGTTTGTTGTAACAGAGAAATTGCCTCCGATAATCTTGACACATTAACCAGATGAAATTCTTTTTTTTCATTACCCTTAAGAATTTCCTTTAATAATCGAGCTTCGGCTAAATTATCCTCGATTAAAAGAACTTTTATATCCTGCGAGAGTCCCATTTTTTAATCAAGAGTTAAAGAGATTTGGGAAGTTAGGAAGTGGGAAGATTTTTCAGTGTTGCCAAAGGCACGGCGTAGCCGTCCAGTAATCAGTAATCAGTAATCAGTGAAAAGAAAGCTCAGAACTTGCCCCTTGATAAGCCATTAAGCAACTCTTGCAACAGTAAAGGGATTAGGGGAGATGTAGCTCATCTAAGGATAGGCGATTAAGATGCGTCTTAGCTTACTATTAACTGAAAACTCAAACCTGATAACTGATAACTGATAACTGATAACTGATAATGATTCACTCCCCAGGTAAAGTAGCGGTTTCTAACCAAAAAGCTTCGATATTTTTGACAATTTTGAACAAATCGTTGAGATTGCGCGACTTGGTTATATAACAATTAACGTGCAGTTCATAGCTATAAAAAATATCCTCCTCGTTGCGAGAAGTGGTTAAAACCACCACAGGAATTCTTTTTAAGCTGGGATCGTTTTTGATTTCCGCTAATACCTCCCGTCCGTCTTTTCTGGGTAAATTCAGATCAAGAAGAATCAGATGAGGACGAGGAGAATCGAGATACTCCCCTTCTCGACGCAGATAATCCATGGCGTTGACACCGTCCCTAACGATAACTAATTCATGCGGGACGGTGCTAGTTTTTAATGCCTCTTGGATGAGGCGAATATCAGCTTTACTGTCCTCCACTAATAAGATAATTTTGTGTGGCACGTCCTCGCCAGCGCTCACGCTCGTTACCTCCTAGGGGAATTGTAAAATAGAAAACCGCTCCTTTGCCTAATTGGGATTCTACCCAAATTCGTCCGCGATGACACTCGATAATTTTCTTACAAATCGCTAAACCCATACCTGTGCCGGGGTACTCGTCGCGGGTATGTAGTCGTTGGAAAATCACGAAAATGCGTTCGGAAAATCGGGGATCGATACCAATTCCATTATCGGTGACAGAGAACAGCCATTCCTCCTCTTGACGTTGAGCAGCAATATGAATAGTGGGGATTGCTTTTCCTCGGAATTTAATGGCATTACCGATGAGATTTTGGAACAATTGCATTAACTGGGTTTTATCTGCCATGACAATTGGCAAAGGATCAACGGTGATTATAGCTTGACTTTCTTGAGTTCTCCCTTTCAGGTTAGCGAGAGCTTTTTCCAGTGCCAGATTAGCATCAATGGTATTAAACTCTACCGCCTGCATATCCACTTTTGAGTAAGCCAGCACATCATCTATTAATGTTTGCATCAAGCTGACACCTTCGACGGCAAAAGTAATAAATTCTTTAGCATCTTCGTCCAGTTCTTCGGTATAGCGCATTTCTAGCAACTGCACATAGTTGGCGACTTGATTGAGGGGTTCCTGTAAATCGTGGGAAGCGACGTAGGCGAATTTTTTTAATTCGGCGTTTGATAGTTCCAAATCCCGCGCCAAACGTGCCAATTCATCGGCTTGTTTTAAGATGATATTGACGATCGCTTTTCGTAATTCTAGTGCGGCGTTAATTTCTACTGCTTTCCAGGGTAAAGATTTCAGGCGAACGGTTTCTTTCCAGAGGGAGAAAGATTTACGCGGACAGAGACGAATATTACCATCTATGGCAGTCGTTTCGATCGCTTTACCCGGATCACCACCCCAGTTGACGGTTTGAATTACTTCCGGACGAAACCAGAGGAGATAATTACGTTTAGAAATAGGAATTGCTAGTAAACCACTGGCAATATCTTTAAACTTACCCGCATCGGTATAAATTCGCGGTAAGGAATTGGTATAGTAAACATCTTCATGGACGTTTTTTTCTAGCCAAGTAATCAGATAATTTAGTTCTTCTTCGCTCGGTGTTACTCCAATTAAGGTATAATTGCCGCCTAAACAAATAGCGGCTCCCGTGGCTTTAGTTAGATCAAGCAGATTCGGTTTATGGGCAATTAATCCATCAATAAAGTTATTAGCTTCAGCCATATAATCGATTAATTGCGATTGCACAAAGTTTAATTTCACTCGATAGTCATAATCCTCGGTTTCTTCCCGTGCTGATATTTCCGAGAAAATTACCCTTCCTAAAAACTCACAAGCTTTACGCAGTTCGTAGGGTACATATTTGGGGGTGCGGTGATGACAGGCAATAATGCCCCATAGACGTTTATTTTCAATCAGAGAAATGGTTAGAGATGCTCCCACTCCCATGTTATGCAGGTATTCTAAATGACAGGGAGAAGCACTTCTCAGACTGGACAGGGTTAAATTTAAAGGTTGTTGAGTTTCGGGATGAAGACTAGGCACTAGATCGACGGGTTCAGAGGTGGCATCGGGAATCTGTCGAATCCAATTAGCACTTAATAAATTTCGTGCCGGGAGAGGGATATCGGAAGCGGGATAACGTAAACCGAGATAGGGTTCTAGTTGCTCTATTTTGTCTTCTGCTATCACATCACCGTTATCTTCTTCGTCGAATTTGTATAACATAACTCGATCGAATCCTGTCATTTTTCGCACTTCTTTAACGATGATATTACAGAAATCTTTCAGGTTACGGGTGGCTTCAAGTTTATCGATCGAAGTTTTGGCTAGGTGATAAAAACTCAGGAAAGGAATGTTTTCATAGGAAATAGCCGGTTCTAACTCTAAAATCAGTATTTGTTCGGCGTTACGGTGGAAAATAGCATCAAAGACGGCGAAATCATCCCCTTTAACCCGCGCCCAAATTTTGGAGGGATTGATAGCATCAAAATCGTTATTTTCTATGGCTGATTTTAGAGGATCGATCTGAAAGGGATCGAAGATTTCCTCTAGGGTTTTACCGATAATTTCCCCCGGAGAAATCCCCAATAAACTGCGGCTATTACTGCTAGTTTGGCTGACTTTTAGCTCTGGTTCGCTGAGAACTAAAAGCACTCCGTGCGGTTGAATTCGGTTATAGAGATGGATCGGTTCCCGTTCGATCGAAGTTGGGTTAATTGTCTCGGTTAGAACTTCCATGTGTATTTCCCCCAGAGGATTTTTGCCAAGTTGAAAACTCTTTGTTTATTAAAACTATTTCTTCTCACTTCCAAGGGGCGATCAAGAATAAATTTACTTATCTTAATCCCAGGCCATCAAAAGTAATAAAACTTTAATTAATCAGTTATCTATCGATCGAGCAGTTCTGTTCAGTTCCCTTTATTATAATCAGTTTTTCTCTGATAATCTATGGTCATTTGTTAAGAATTAAGATTTAATGTTACAAGGGACAGATAATTCTTAATAAAAATATACAGTAGGGTGTGTTAGCGAAGCGTAACACACCCAAATCTAAGATTTAAAGGCTCTTCGTTACTTGGTATGGTTCGATAGGGGGGCATAAATCGACTAAATCCTTATCTGGCAAGAGACTTAATTGATTAGTTCGCTTTAGATAAAAAACAATTGACAAAAATCGCCAAATGCCTTTCTATATAAGGGTTCCATTCCTTATAACCCCCGTCGATTGCATAAGACAAACCGAAGAGCCGATTTAAATATGATAGCAACCCTTTTTTGTTAATTACCTGGAGGCAAAAAATTATTATTGGTGAACATTTCTGCCAGCTTATAAACATTGACAGGGAGACTAATTAACGGATTAATTTTTTGTGCTTTTTCTGGAACTATTTTTGTTAAAAATTCACATAACTTTTGGGATATATTGTTCTTAGTTTCCTTATCTTCACCTTCGACTTGATTAATTCCCACCTCGGTGAGGGTAGCCAAAATTTCCTTGCGAAGACCATTATAGCCAACGATGTAAAATTTGTTAAGAGCTTCCAGGACTTCATTTAATTTAATCAGCAGAAATTGTTTAAACCCTTGCGTAATTTTGCTATCTTCAATCATTTGAATTAAACCTAATATTTCTTCCCTTAACCTGTTCAAATCCTCTTTGCTTAAATATATTTGCTCAACATCTTCTACACAAGAAGAAAGCCAATGTAGGGCGAGCCAGTCAGGAGAGTTTAATGGCTCTAAGAAAGAATTTGACCAAGACATTTCAAGTCTTGAAAATACACTAATTAATTCATCCTTAATTTGTTTCATAAGTTCTTTATAGGAAGACTGTTTTCTTGAAGGAAAATATTGTAGTTGATCTTCTATGTGATAAATAAGCTGTAGTAATTGAATCAACCCTTTCTGAACAGAATCAGGGTCATTTTCCACTTCCATGGCTCTTGAGAAAACTGTTTGAACTGTTTCGTCAGTTTTGTCTTGAGAACATCTTTGTAGGATAATTAATAAACGTTCGGCTGGATTATGAATCGGTAGAGTAGATGATTCCATAAATTTTATCAAAGGCTAGATTGGTGATGTATAGAACAATAGTATTGTAACCTATCATTGTCTATTTTTACTGGATTGTTTCAGCAGTCAAGTAGGGTGCGTTAGGCAATCCCTTGTTTTTCGGGAAAAAATCAAGAGCTAAATATTGCCGTAACGCACCACAAAGAAAAGTTTTTGGTGCGTTACGCTACGCTAACACACCCTACTGGATTGTTTCAGCAGTTAAGTAGGGTGCGTTAGGCAATCCCTTGTTTTCAGGGAAAAAATCAAGAGCTAAATATTGCCGTAACGCACCACAAAGAAAAGTTTTTGGTGCGTTACGCTACGCTAACGCACCCTACTTTTATAAGCCGCTATGACGGAGGAGAGGCTCGGTAATAGGTTCGCGACCGCGGAAAGCTTTAAAAACATTCATAGGATGAGAACTTCCCCCCATAGCTAAAACAGTATCGCGAAAACGGCGACCGATCGCTTTCACTGCTTCTTCGTTATCTAATCCCACTTCCTCGAAAGCGGCAAAAGCATCGGCACTGAGAACTTCTGCCCATTTATAACTATAGTAACCCGCCGCATAACCGCCAGCGAAAATATGCCCAAAAGAACACAAAAAAGCATCTTCCGGTAGGGGAGGAATTATCGTCGTCGTCGCCGCTAAACGCTGTCTGACTTGTTTAGGAGTTTCGCCGCCATTGGGTTGATAACGATGGTGTAATTCCAAATCTACTAAAGACAAATGTAGCTGACGCAGCATGGCCGAACCACTCATATAATTCTTAGCTAGGAGCAGTTTTTGGTAGTAATGTTCGGGGAGAGTTTCACCAGTTTCGTAGTGTTTGGCCATACTCATTAAAGTAGGGCGATCATAACACCAATTTTCCATAAATTGACTGGGCAATTCCACCGCGTCCCACTCAACGTTATTAATACCCGCCGCGCCAGAATAATCCACAGTGGTTAACATATGCTGTAAACCGTGGCCAAATTCGTGAAATAGGGTAGTTACCTCCTCAAAGGTCATTAAACTGGGGTTTCCGTCCACTGGAGGCGTTTGATTGCAGATTAAATAAGCCACAGGTAAACGCACCTCGGTGCCGGTTTTGGCGCGACCGATACAGACATCCATCCAAGCGCCGCCGCGTTTTTCGGCGGGACGACTGTAGGCATCGAGGTAGAAATAGGCGATTTTTTCGCCCTTTTCGTCGTTAATCTGGAAATAACGCACCTCGGGATGCCAGATAGGTGCTTTACCGTCGGCAGCGATAATTTCTACCCCAAAAATCCGTTTAGCGAGGCTAAATATGCCTTCTAAAACCCGTGGTAGGGGGAAATAGGGGCGTAATTCCTCGGCACTAAAGTTAAACTTGGCCTGACGCTGTTTTTCTGACCAATAGGCTATATCCCAATGCTTGAGATCGTCGGTTCCCGCAAAAGTTTTTAAGGCCTCTAAATCCTGTTTTGCCGCTTCGTAGCTTACTTGGCGCAAATTGTCAAGCAATTTCTCGATTTCATCCACAGAATTGGCCATTTTCCGGGCAAGACTGACCTCGGCGTAGGTACTATAACCTAAAAGATGGGCCTGTTCCTGACGAAGTTGCAAAATGCGATCGATTAAGGGATTATTATCCAATTCTCCCAGATCGGCCCGACTAACGTAGGCTTTATAGAGTTTTTCCCGCAATTCCCGATTATCGCTGTACTTCATAAAGGGGAAATAACTGGGAAAATCGAGGGTAATCACCCAGGGACCAGTTTCGGTGCCGGCGTTAGTTTCTCCTTGGCCCCGGGCGGTTTGGGCGGCTAAACTAAGGAGACTAGGGGGTAAACCGGCGATATCTTCTGGGGTTGTTAGTTTCAGTTGAAAAGCTTTGGTGGCATCGAGGATGTTATTGGAAAATTTCGTGGTGATTTCCGCTAATTCCAGTTGAATCGCGTTAAATCTGTCTTTTTTCTCCCCTAGCAATCCCACCCCAGCCAATTGAGCATCCCGCAGGGAAGCTTCGACAATGCGCTGTTGTGCCTCGTCTAATTGCCCCCAGCTTTCCCCTTGGCGCAGGGACAAAAATGCTTGATAAATGGGTTTACTTTGGCTTAAACGGCTAATAAACTCGACTACCTGCGGTTGTACGGTTTCGTAAGCTTGACGCAATTCTGGGCTATTTTTTACCCCCATCAGATGACCGATAATCCCCCAACTCCAGCTTAAACGTTCTTCAATCCGGGTGAGGGGTTCGACTAATTTTTCCCAGGTGGGGGTAATCTCTGCTTCTAGTTCGGTTAATTCTCTGGCCAGTTCCTGCAAAAGTTGCGTCATCCCAGGGACAATCAGGCCAGGTTGGATTTGGTCAAAAGCTGGTAATCCTTGACCGGCAAGCAGCGGGTTACTGGTGTTCGTCATAATTGTTGGTCTGCAAGGGCGAGTAATCTGTATCTTTTACTACCCTAACCCAAATCCCCGACTATCTATCCGGGCGATCGAGCGCCGGAGCTTTTTCAGTGGGGTGTAGGGTGTGGGGTGTGGTGCGATTCGTTGGCTAGAAACTAGACAGTAAGACGTTTAGAGGATTAGCCGCTTGGTAAATGTAGTACCTTGATAACTTTATAACCATACAGGTGCGGGTTAGTAATAACCTTAGTCCTGTCCTCT
>NZ_JAPZSR010000471.1:0-13393 GCF_027531875.1 Microcystis sp. LE19-84.1B
GGGGGTCAATTACCTAATTTTCAGGGAAAAAGTAGCTGAATTTCCCCCTGATCACTCCCATATCTGGTACTTTTGGATTTCAAAAAAGGCTAAAAGTCTTATCCAGCAAGGTTTTTAGATTTATTCAGCAGACCCTAATTAAATTAAAAATGGATTTTGCCTTTAATCCCCCCTTGATCCCCCCTTGATAAGGTAGGGTTGATTCATGAATCAACCCTACCCTTGATAACGGGGATATCTGATAATTTTTAACGCCTACCTACTCATAAGGTGCTTTGGGTACGGAGAGAGAGGGATTCGAACCCTCGTTAAAGTTACCCCTAAACAGCATTTCCAGTGCTGCGCCTTCAACCGCTCGGCCATCTCTCCAATTGAGGTCACGATCATCAATCCTACAGTAAATGCTGCCGATCTGTCAAATTATTTTTCTTTTTCCGACGATGACCGATCAGGTTATACTTCATCTGGACGGGAAACCCTGTCAGTTAATGGACCTGCGCTTTGATAATGTACCTTTTGGGCGAACGCAGTTCGCCCCTACATTGTGGACAAAATCCGTTACTGTAGGGGCGCAAAGCTTGCGCCCTCCGATCGATTGGGATATTATTCCCACGCAAGTCCCTAAGCACATCCTAGATATTGATTTAAGATTGCTGCCGTAGCTAGACCAGTTTTTTGCCAACTAAACTCATCGGCCCGTTTTTTGCCTAGATAACTTAATTTTGAGTGTAATTGTCGATCTTGAGCGATAATTTTTAGGGCATCGGCTAGGGCCTCGACTCGATAGGGATCGATTAAAATTGCCGCTGTTGCCGTGACTTCGGGCAAAGATGACAAATTTGAGGTGATGACCGGTGTACCGCAGGCCATAGCCTCTAAAACGGGCAATCCGAAGCCTTCCCAGAGACTGGGGAAGACTAAAGCAGTGGCTTGACTGATCACCTTGGGCAGCTCATCGTAGGGGATATAATCGAGGAATTTAATGCGATCGCTGACTGCCAATTCTCGCGCTTGTTGTTGTAAATTGGGGGTATAACGGCGATCAAAGCTGCCGGCAATCCAAAGATGATAATCTGTTAAATCTGGGGGCAGTTGGGCAAAAGCGGCGATTAAACGCGGTAAATTTTTATAGGGATTGGGACGACCGAGATAGAGAAAATAGGGATGCTCTGGCTTATTATCTTCAATAGGGCGAAAGTGATGATGATCGTAGGCTAGGGGAATAGAAGTAATTTTATCGGCGGGAATTTGATAATATTCAGTGATATCTTTGGCCGTTGCCTGAGAGTTACAGATGATATGTTTTGCCTGTTGTAATACCTGCGGCACATAATAACGGAAATAGTGAGTTAAGGGGGAAGTAAGACTGGGAAACCGCAGGGGAATTAAATCGTGGACCATGACGACAAAGCGACAATGAGAATTTATCGGTGCTTCTGGGAGGGGAGAAAAGAGTAAATTGGCGTTTAATTGTCGGTAAATTGACGGTAACTGCCACTGAGTCCAGAGTAAGCGTTTTAAATGACCTTTCGCTCCTCGATCGGGGCCGAGACCCTTGGGGATAGAATAACAGTTAAAGTCGGGATAACTATTAGCTGTTAGTAGGGTTGGTTCTAAATTTTTCAGGTAGGGTAAGAGGTTAAGAATGTAGGTACTGATTCCCGTGGGTTGGGGAAAAAGTACCGAGAGATTAATTAATAACTTATGCTGTGTATTCACTAATTACCCTGTTGATATTTGCTGAGAATTTCTGAGATATATTGGTAGCCTTCCAGTCCAATAGATTTAATCAGGGAGGAACGTTCCAGACTGAAAGTCTGCTCAAAAGCTGCGATATTTTTGCCGCGAATAACCGTTAATAGACTAGCAGCTTGTCGCCATTCTACTGCACCGATTTCGTGTAGCCAATACATTCCTAGAGAACCCATATAAATTGCCTGTTCAAAATTCTTGTCTTGATAGTAAGCTTCGCCTAAATAAGTTAGTAATAAACCTTGCAGATATACATCCCCGTAGTATTTGGCCGATTCCAATCCTTGTAGGAGAATATTAATCGCATCTTGGGTTCTTTCGAGGACAAGATATGCTAAACCTAAACTGCTACAACAAAGGGATTTACTCTGCCAATCTTGGAGACTTTCTGCTAACTTTAATCCCTGTTTTAAATACTCGATCGAACTTTGATAAATTTCGGGATCGTATCTCTCTAACTGTTGCGCTTCCTGTACCTGACTATAACCCAAATTAGCTAAAGCGTTAGCCTGTCCTAAACTATTACCCTGTTGACGACTTAAAATTAAAGCTCTCTGACTTAAATTAATCGCTTCTGCATAGTTTTTTTGGATAGCATTGAGACGAGATAAATGGTTTAAATTAGCTATTTCACAAGCAGAGTCCTGCTGTTGACGAGCAATTTCTAAAGCTTGTTGATGACATTCTATGGCCTGTCGATAGTCGCCGCGAATGCGATTAGAATAGGCAATTAAAGTTAAAATTCTCGCCTTTTCTCCCGTACCTTCCACATAACGCAGAGGAATTGATAAATAATCTAAGGCATCCTTGAGATAACTGCCAGAAAAGGAGGCAAAAATTCCTCCGTATAAAGGAAAATAATCCCGTTGAGCAAAGGTTCTCAGAATTTGTAAAGCCATCTGAAAACAGCCGCGACTATAGAGGGAATTTTTACTAACTTGCTCGAAACTATTGGTTAACAGCGACCAAATTAAAGCAAAGGTGAGAAAGGTAGAAATTGATAATTTTGCTCCCAGTTTTTCGCTATAGATACGCTGATCAAAAAAGTTAATTAGTCCCCTTTGGATATATTGAAAAACAATGGCAGTTTCTACCCAATCGGCTAAAGTTAAATCCTGAGTGAGAGAATCAAAAGCTTGTTGATTAGCTAAACTTTCTAATACTCGTTTTAACCAGGAGGGATTAACTTTACTTGCCCAAATTTGCCAGGGAGTCACTCGCTCATTATCATTAGTAAAACCAAGATTGCGATTTTGTTCGTAGAGCCAACTGGTGAGATCATTCGATAAATTTGACCAAGTATTTAACCCCAGATTAATCCCCGTGGCAATTTGCCATAAATCCGCTTCTCCCCGCTGCTGAGAAACTGTCTGTAAATGCTTGGCTAACTGTTGTAATTGTTCTAGGGTTAAAGCATTATTTTGATTGGGATCGATTAAATTTACTAACGTCAGTAAACGATCCTCTCGATCGATTTTAATCAGATTATCGATCGCCGCTGCAGTGAGATAATTTTGCTGATTGGTTTTTTGATATTTTTCCCATTCACTTTCGATCGTTTCCAAGGCCCGCAAAACCCTAGTCGCTTTAATTTTTGTTTCTAACTGTGAGCGAGTAACGATGATTTGTTCGGTTAAACAACGCTCAAAAATTTCTCCTGTGCCATTTTTTACTCCCTCGGCCAAAAGGTTATAAACCTGTGATTTAGCCCTAATTTTTCCTGCCAAAGTTAGATTGACAATGCGCTCAATTAGTGCATTATAAGTTGCGTTGAAGTTATCTCTATTTTCTGTCATAGGAGGTTTTTCAGTTATCAGTAAACAGTAAACAGTAATCAGTGAACCGAAAACTCATACTAAATCCTGTTTAAAAAGTATAGGAGAGTGGGGTGTGGGGAGAAACAATTCATAACTTGAGAGTCAATCACACTATTAAAAACGGATTTGGTATCACACTAAATCCGGTTATTAAAAACTGATTATTTATTCTCCCTTTTGCATGGGGGCCTTTTGCCTGTCTTGATATGTAGCCTATACTCAACGGATTTGGTATCACATCTGATAACTGATCACTGATCACCGATAAGGCTGATATTTGGGAGAATTGTCTAGAAATCATGACAAAAGTTTTTTAATGGTTGAGCAGGCAAGAGATAAGATAACATATGTATAGAATTTAACAAAAAATCTGGTTAACGGACATTGATCAAGTCGATAGCACAGTGTCAAACAAGTTCTTTTCCCGCTCAGGTATGGCAATTAGATCACGGCTTAACCGTAATTCATCAGTATTTACCCGTGACTCCTGTGGTGGTAGTAGATGTGTGGGTGAAAGCAGGTGCGATCGCTGAACCCGACCCATGGTTAGGTATGGCCCATTTTCTCGAACACATGATCTTTAAGGGGACAAAAAAACTTCCCCCCGGACTCTTCGACTATTTAATCGAAAATTGTGGCGGAATGACTAACGCGGCCACCAGTCACGATTATGCACACTTCTATCTCACCACCAGTGTGGATCAAATTGAACATACCCTACCCCATCTGGCCGAAATTCTCCTCCATGCTGAGATTGACGATGAAGAATTCTATCGGGAAAAAGATGTAGTTTTAGAAGAATTACGGGCCTGTTATGATGATCCCGATTGGATTGCCTACCAAACCCTCTGCGGAAGTATCTATCAAAACCATCCCTACGGACGCTCTATTTTAGGCGATCAACCCCGTTTAGAGCAATTAACCCCCAATCAAATGCGCTGTTTCCATCGCACCTATTATCAACCAGAAAATATGTGTGTGGCGATTATCGGGGGAATTGAACCCCAACCAGCTTTAGAAATTATCCGGCAATCTTTTCGGGAATTTCCCGTCCCCTCAGAATCTCCTGCGAATCTAGTGGCTGCCGAACCCCCCCTGATCGAAATTCGTCGCTCCCAAGTATATTTACCCCACCTAGAACATTCTCGTCTCTTGATGGGATGGATTGGACCAGGATGCGATCGCCTAGAAGATGCCTTTGGATTAGACTTGCTTTCGGTAATTCTTGCTGGGGGACGCTGTTCGCGGTTAGTGCGACAGCTGCGGGAAGAAGCGCAAATCGTCCTCGATATTAACAGTAATTTTTCCCTGCAACGAGATTCCAGTCTCTTTACCATAGGCGCTTGGCTATCTAGCTCACAAATCGGGACAATTGAAGCTATTATCTGTGAACATCTCCAACATCTGCACGATCATCCCGTCACCCCCGCAGAATTACACCGCACTCAACAGTTATTAGCTAACGATTATATTTTCTCCACAGAAACCCCAGGCCAATTAGCCGGACTTTATGGATATTATCAAACCCTGAGAGCTGCCGACCTAGCAACGATCTATCCCCGGGTTATCCAAAGTTTGCAACCATCAGATCTACAGCGTCTGGCTCGTCAGTATCTCTCCCCAGAGCGATATGCTATTACAATAATGCAACCCTGTGAATAAACGATGTCCGCTTCTCCCATTCACCGCTTAACCTTAGAAAATGGCATCACTCTTTTAGTGGTGGAAAATACGGCCGTGGAGTTGGTTGCAGGGAGGATTTTTCTCAAAAATGCGGGTACTCGTTGGGAAAAAACCGAAAAGGCAGGTTTATTTCGTCTTTTAGCTGTGCTGCTCACCAAAGGTACAGAAAAGTTATCTTCCCTAGAAATTGCTGATCGCGTTGAGTCCACAGGGGCCGGTTTAAGCGCCGACACGGGGACCGATTATTTTGTGGTTAGTTTAAAGACCGTTACCAAGGATTTTCTAGATATATTGCGTCTAGCGGCGGAAATTATTCGTTTTCCCAGTTTTCCACCCCCAGAAATCGAATTAGAGAAAAATCTCACCTGTCAAAGCATTCGCTCTCAATTGGAACAGCCTTTTAATGTAGCTTTTAATCAATTACGCGCCGCTATGTACCCGGATCATCCCTATGGTATGTCTTTATTGGGTACGGAGGCAACGGTTTCGCAATTGCAACGGGATGACCTTCTCGCCTATCATAGTCGCTTTTTCCGTCCCGATAACTTGGTAATTAGTCTTTCTGGCCGTATTACCCTAGAGCAAGCAGTAAAAGCAGTGGCGGAAATTTTTGGCAGTTGGTCAATTCCCGATCTTCCTTTATCTAGTTTACCTCCAGCCGCTTTTGATTTTCAGCCCACCTGTTTAACTACCGTCCAAGCTAGTCAACAGGCGATCGTTATGTTAGGATACCCTGGCTCTTCTGTACAAGAGGATGATTATGCCGTTTTAAAATTATTGAGTACCTATCTGGGGAATGGGTTATCTAGTCGTTTATTCGTGGAATTGCGAGAAAAACGGGGATTAGCCTACGATGTTTCTGCTTTTTATCCCACCCGTCTCGATTCTTCCCAATTTGTCATTTATATGGGAACTGCACCCCAAAACATAGCGATCGCCGTGACGGGATTGCGTCAGGAAGCAGAAAGGTTATATAAAGTAACTTTGAGTGAGGAGGAGTTACAGTCAGCTAAAAATAAGTTATTGGGTCAATATGCTCTCGGTAAACAAACTAACGCCGAAATCGCTCAATTATACGGTTGGTATGAAAGCCTAGGTTTGGGGATTGAATTTGATCGCACTTTCCTCGATTCTATTAATCAGATTACTCCCGAACAAGCGCGATCGGTAGCCAGTAAATATTTTCAAAATCCCTACATTTCTCTAGTCGGTCCAGAAAATGCGATCGCTGAAATTCTCTAAGTAGTCGCACAGAAAACGGGTTTCTCGGAGAAACCCGTTTTCTACTCATGCAAAAGGCAAAATGGAGAATAAATAATCAGTTTTTAATAACTGGATTTAGTATCAGGAGATAAGATATAGGAGATAGGTGTTGGGGTTTTAGGGTTTTGGGGTTTTAGTTGAAATTCCCCATTTCCCCATTTCCCCAACCCCCGCTCCCATCTCATAGACAGTCTCAACGAGTAATTTAGATAGTCAACAGCTTAGTTAAAAACATCAAAAAGCGGCAATAAAAACTATTGCCGCTGCTATTTTTGATTAACTCCCCGGGTGGGATTCGAACCTACGACCAATCGGTTAACAGCCGACCGCTCTACCACTGAGCTACCGAGGAAAGCTACTCACAATTAATAATTATAATCATAAGTCCCTCAATAATGCAAGTGTTTTCTGGATTTTTTCTCAAAAAAATTTCCGGTGCCAGTAGCGGTGGGCGGAGAATCCACTATTGTGGAGATAAGGACACCATTAAGTCTAGTCTATGCTTGCCCATCACCGCCGTCCCGTTTCCTTCTGTCTGCTCTCGACAGATCTACCCATCCTCTCCACTTTAGACACTGCCGCTACCCTCTACCAAAAGGATCGCCACCGGTTTCATCTTCTCCTCAATCAACCCCCGGTGGCTCTCGCAGAAATAGAGACACTTAAACCCAAAAATAATCAAAATAAATTAATTTGGCTAGAAATTTCGGCCAATCGGGTAATTATGACCATGCAGGGCCAGGGAAAATTCGCCTATCGTCATTTTTGGGAGCAAGGGGTTTTTGGTGTTAGTCGCTACTGGTTAAATGCCGAAAGTCCTCAACCGAGTTACGCTTTTCGCCTCCGCAACTATACCCGTAGTCTCCAATTAGAGGGGAATAATTTCCCCGAATATTTGCGTCTAGAGTACGAATTATGGTCAGATAACCTGATTTTAGGTCATTATGTCCTTCATTTGCAAGTACACCAATAAATAGTGCTGGCTGAATAGAGCTAAGTAGCTGGTTATAATTAAATTAAAAATGGATTTTAGGTTTGATCCCCCCTGCCCCCCTTGATAAGGGGGGTGCCGATAGGCGGGGGGATCTGAAAGTTTTTAATACCTATCTACTTAAAAACCTTGTGGGATAAAATTTTTAGACTTTTTGGCCATCAAAAAGTGCCAGCCACGAAAGCGATCGAGTGGCAAAATTTAGGCACTTTTTCCCCGAAAATTAGTTAATTGTGGGGTGGATTCAAGAAATTAGTCCTACACTAAACTAAGAGCCGTATAAATAGACCATTAGACAGAAATCGATAAATACACTATTGTCGTATCAATTATGAAATCATTTCTCATCACAGTAGCTGGCATTGTCCTTAGTTTTGTTGCATCTTTATATGGTACTACTTGGCTTGCTATCTTTTCGACTGTGATTGCTTTGATAGGTGCATACGCCCAATATAAGGATGCTTCACCATATGAGTTTGTTTTCAATGACAGATCATGGGAAGAGGGAGAAGGAAATTTCAATCTGGTGATTCATAGGAAGAAGCATAAAAAGGTCAATCCAACAGTTACAGTCTATGAGCTTCGAGATCAAAGCTACGAGTTAATTATATGTGACATCAAGGTAGATAAAAACGACGCAATTATTATATGTTCGGTTATTCGTTCCAATGGCAAAGTAGTTATAATATAAATGATGTTATAATCGTACATACTCCAGTTGGCCGTAGGGTGCGTTCCCTAATGCAAGTCCTGCTACAAAGCGATCGCTTTTGGGGAACGCACCATGCACATTGATTGCAGCTGTGAAGTGCGATGCCGAAGAACGTAGTGCGATCGCTGACCTGGTAGAAACCCAACATTACTTTTTCCCAGATTGCCACCCAATATCTGAGTTATAATCAATAATATCCACTCTACACCTTAATCAAATAATTTAACTTATGTCTGCTACAATTCGTGAAGAACTTCACCAACAGATTGACCGATTACCTGATGACATTGTTGAAAAAATTGCCAACTTTACCCGATTAATTTCCCCTGAGCTAAACAACATTTCAGAATATACTAATTGGCAAGATGAAGACTGGCAAAAATTTTCATTAGAGCAATTTTTCAAAGAAGGAGATGAAATTGAATATTTCCTAGAAGATGCTCAAGAAATTTATCAACCATGAAACCAGGTGATATTGTTCTAATTCGTTTTCCTCAAGCAGACTTGAAATCAGGAAAACTTCGTCCAGCCTTAATTATTGCTATTTCACCAAGTCGCCATCGTGATTTATTACTTGCTTTAATTTCTTCTCGTCTCCATCAAGCTACTCTAGGATTTGACGAAATTATTAATACCTCAGATTCTGACTATATTACTACTGGACTTAAAGTGGCTTCTTTAATTCGGCTAGGACGATTAACAAGTGTCGAATCATCTGTAATCAATGCACGTTTAGGAAATATATCACCAGAAAGACTAATAAGGATTAAAAATCTTTTAATCAATTGGCTAAGAAAATAAAATTAGTGCTGTAGGGTGCGTTCCCTAATGCAAGTCCTGCTACAAAGCGCTCGCTTTTGGGGAACGCACCATGCACATTGATTGCAGCTGTCAGTGGGATGCCGAAGAACGTAGTGCGATCGCTGTTATCTTCTTGATTAAACTCTGAAATTGTCATTGCTTGGGATAGGAACGCCAAGGGCGATCGCTTTTTGGGAATGAAGAGGGGTGATCTCTGTGAGTTGGAAAGTTGTCATCGATTCGCGATCGCAGATGTCATTATTGCCCAAGCAGAGTAAAATAAAAGTCTGTATTGAAAAAGGGGAAAGTAACAATGCCGCCAACAATGCAATTTAGTCAAATCTTAGAAATGATTGACTATCTCTCTTTTGATGAACAAGATGACTTGATCAATATTGTTAAACATCGGCAAATCGAAAAAAGACGAGAACAAATTGCTCAAAGTATTTCTCAAGCTCGACAAGACTATCAAAATGGTAATGTTTTTCGAGGAGATGTTGATTCCATTATTGCCGAACTAAACAATGATTAACTTGGTTTTTAGCCAATCATTTAAACGCGCTTTCAAAACAGGGATTAAACGACAACCTGACTTAAAATCAAAAATAGAAGCCAAATTGAGACTACTCGCTGACGATCCCCATAATCCAATATTACGCACCCATAAACTAAAGGGGAAATTGTCAGGTGCTTGGGCTTTTTCTGTTGAATATGATTGTCGAATCATTTTCAATTTTGAATCAAACCCTGAAACCCAAGAAGAAGAGATCAACCTAATTGATATTGGAACTCACGATGAGGTTTATTGAATATGATTTTTTATTATGTTAGCAAGGTTTCGGAGTTGGCGATCGCTTTTTGATGATGGGAAAGAGCGATTATGTATAATCCAAAATATTATGAACTAGATACAAAATCTCGATAAAATGGAGATAGAATGGGACAATAATAAAGCTGCTGCCAACTTGCTCAAGCATAAAATTGATTTTGAAGATGCAAAAAACATTTTTCTAGATCCCAACTGTTTGGAAAGAGAAGATAAACGTGATTATAATGAAACTAGAATTCAAGTAATCGGTATAGTTAATCAAGTAGTTTTATTGGTCGTCTATACCAAAAGAAACGGCAGATACCGCATTATTTCAGCAAGGAGAGCCAATAAAAATGAACGACGACAATATTACCAGAGTCAGACTTGATCCCGAAAATGTTAGTCATGGTAAGACAGATTGGGAAAAAGTTGCAGCAATGACTGAGGAAGAAATTGACAAAGGAGCCGAAGCAGATTCGGACTGTCTCCCCCTATCTCAACAAGAATTAAATGAGTTTCGCCGTACATCAATCACAGATGCCGATCTTGTAGTGCGATCGCTGTGATCTTGTTGATTAAACTTTAAAACTGCCATTGCTTGGGATAGCAACGCCAAGGGCGATCGCTTTTTGGGGATGAGGAGTGCGATTGCTGATCTTGTCGTTTAGGTCGAGGTAACAAAACCCAACAAGCTTTGTTATAATATTTTTGTCATAAAGCAAGACTTATAAAAATAGATTTATGCCAGAAATTACTCGATTTTATGGAATTATCATTAAAATCTTTTTTGCCGATCATCCACCTCCCCATTTTCATGCGATTTATGGAGAATATAACGCCCTATTTAATCTGGAAACCTTAGAAATTATTGAAGGAGACTTACCTAATAGAGCCACAAAAATGGTTGTAGAATGGGCAACAATCTATCAATCAGAATTATTGAAAATGTGGAACACTCAAGAATTTAATAAATTACCACCTTTGAAATAAAACAATGCTTTACCCCAAAATAACATCAGCCGAAATCATTGAAAATTATACTCTATTGGTGCATTTTTCTAATCATCAAGCTAGAAAATATGACTGTGAAAATCTACTAGAAAAAACGATGTTTTCTTCCCTTAAAAACTATGCTTTCTTTAAAAACTTTCAACTTGATCCATCAGGTAGCGGAATCGTTTGGAATGATGAAGTTGATATAAGCGAGTATGAAATTTGGATCAATGGAATTGAACTATGATTGTCGATCTTGTAGTGCGATCGCCGTTATCTTCTTGATTAAACTTTAAAATTGCCATTGCTTGGGATAGGAACGCCAAGGGCGATCGCTTTGGGAAGGATCAATTTTTGGGGAATGGCGATCGCTTTTCTTGTCATCAGTTCTAACTCATGCTGATTTTGATATAATAGCGATAATTGTTTGACATCTTAAGAGAAAAAATCATGATTAGAGCGATTAAACAGAAAGGAATTGTTGGCAGAGAAGGAAAAATAGAGCTTTATTCTGCGGAACTAGAAGAAGGAACGGATGTGGATATCATTATTTTAGTATCTGATTCTGAACCCGATACAACCGAATATCTTCTTTCAACAGAAGCCAATCAGCGTCAATTATCGGAAGCTATTGACAGAATAGAAAATAAAGAAAACTTAGTGACAATTACTACAAAAGAATGGCGTGAAAAATATAGTATTTGATCCGAAAGCTTTTAAATAATTCAATGAATGGGCGATAGAAGACAAAAAACTCTATAAAAGAATCGTTGATTTAATTGATGATATATTGCGCCATCCCTTCTCTGGGATCGGTAAACCCGAACCCTTAAAATATCAACTCAAGGGTTATTGGTCAAGACGCATTAATGATGAACATCGCTTAGTTTATAAAATTACAGAAACAGAAATTATTATTATCAGTTGTAAATTTCATTATGACTAGGCTCAAGGTAATCGCCGTTATTTTGTTGATTAAACTTTGAAATTGTGATTGCTTGGGATAGGAACGCCAAGAGCGATCGCTTTTTGGGCAGCAGCAGGAGCGAGTGCCGATTTTGTAGAGTTCGTCCCATGTACCTTTTACCCTTTTGAAAGTGTTTTAATCTCTGGGACTTAATCTAATTAAAAATCAGGCAATTTGTTCGGAAATACGGGGCTGAATTTGCTGAATAATCTCCTCACGGTTAGATAAAGTCTTCAGATCATAAATTACTTGAAGATTGAGCCAGGAAGCGGCATCCCCCCCAAAATAGCAGGCTAATCTTGCTGCCGTATCAGCCGAAATAGAACGACGTTCTTTAACAATTTCATGAATACGAGATGCAGGAACCTTCAAGGCTAAAGCTAAAGCATTCACGCTCATATTTAGAGGAATCAAAAAATCTTCCCGCAGAATTTCTCCTGGGTGAACGGGTCGCATTTGATTAATAGGACGGTTATTCATAATTAATTATTTATGAGTGATAATCAACAATTTCAACATCAGTAGGTCCATTATTTGTCCAGATAAAACATAATCGAAACTGAGAATTAATCCGAATACTATATTGTTCTTTTCTATCGCCTTTTAAAGCTTCAAGTTGATTGCCTGGTGGAGAGCGCAGAAACTCTAAGGTTTGAGCCGCATCTAATTGAGTCAACTTCCGAATAGCAGTATCTTTGAAACCACGAAAACGAGGCGGATCTCCTCCTTCAAAAAGTAATCGCGTATGCTTGCATCGGAAAGATTGAATCATATTCAAATGCTATTCCGTTTTGCGTAATATGTCAAGCAAGAACATCAACTGATACTAAATCCGTTGAGTATAGGTAACATATTAGGATAGGCAAAAGGCAAGAGGCAAAAGGGGGGCTCTCCCAGCTTTGGTGGATAAAATGTATTCTAAGATACATTTCTCCTAGCGAGGGGGTGGAACGAACCACAAAGACACAAAGGACACAAAGATCGATCGATCCTATGTAAGTTAAACTTATCACACAGAACCTAGAAGAGCCAAAGGGGGAATAAATAATCAGTCTTTAATAACCGGATTTATTGTCAGTATATCCCTAACACCCTTAAAACCCCACACCCAGGAAAAGCTTTTTGCCGCAAACCCTACTTAGGGCTGTGTATAGAGAAGTTGCGAATTGTTAACCTTAGCTTTGCTAGGAAAACAAAACATGGTATTGTGACCCAAGGCCGTAAAAAACGGCCAGCTTTTCAGTCTTTTTAAACATCAGGTCGCTACATTCTACAGCTATTTTCGCTCAAAAAAACCGATTTTCTAGGCATTTCTATGACTTATAGCAGTTTTCATCAGAATGAGGCATGGGCAAGGGGCTTAAACCCTTTGTTGGCAAAACTTGTCGATACCTCAGTAACGTGAAAAGTGCTATATCTTGTTGAAAATCCTTCTACAACCTTTTATTCCTATGAGGAGCGTGCTTGACATCCTCGCCGCCCTAAAAGTGCGGCGATTCCTAAACCTCACGATTTAAGTTTCTGCTTCCACCACCGTCGCATACCACAGTTAAAAAACCATGTACTGTCTTACACAGAGTCCACAGACTTTCGCCCCATTTCA
>NZ_JAPZSR010000432.1:0-3644 GCF_027531875.1 Microcystis sp. LE19-84.1B
GTGGCCTATCTCCAGATAGTTTTTGGGGAACTTTATCCCAAATCCCTAGCTTTAATTTATGCCGAACCGATGGCGCGATTATTAGCAGCACCTATTGGCGTTATTTCCCGGATTTTTAAGCCTTTTATCGGTATTCTCAACCAATCAACTCGTTTTTTATTGGTTTTAACCCGTATTCCCGAAGTGGATCTGCAGCGTTCTAGTCGGGTAACTTCCGAGGAATTACAATTAATTATCAGCATGGAAGGGGAATTAACGGGATTAGAAGCAGCGGAAAGGAAAATTTTAAATAATGTTTTCCAGTTTAGCGAAATCACTGCGGCAGAAATTATGGTTCCCCATAACCGTTTAATAGCTATTCCCTCGACCGCAACTTTTCAGGAATTATTGCTCAACGTGGTTAACAGTGGCTATTCTTGTTATCCTGTGGCAGGAGATTCCGGTGATGATATCCGTGGTCTGATCGATTTTAAAGATTTAGCTTTACCCCTTGTCGAAGGTCAGTTAAATTTAACAACCCCGATTAAACCTTGGTTAAAACCTGTGCGTTTTTTCCCCGAAACTACCCCTTTAAATGAATTACTGACAGTGATGCAGGAATCATTCTTAAAGATGGTTATCATTGTGGATGAATTTGGCAGAACAGCCGGTTTATTAACCCTCAAAGATTTAATCGGCGAGATTCTAGGAACTTTTCCCCCTAGTGATCAATCAGGAACATTGGAATACCAACTCCTCGATGAATCAACTTTTCTCGTACAAGCACAAATGAATTTAGAGGACGTGAACAAAGCATTAAATTTAAGCTTACCCTTGGCCGATGAATACCAAACCCTAGCTGGTTTTATCCTCCATCATTGGCAAAAAATACCGAGGGTGGGAGAACAATTATATTACCAAAATTTAGAATTTACCATTATTTCTAAGGTCGGCCCTCGCTTGGAACAAATTAAGATTTATCGTCAACAACCATCCTCATGATATAAACAAGAAACAACTTTTCTCATTTATCCTTCTTGATGGTTAATCGAGTCAATAGCTGCCTACTCCTATCAGGGTAAGCACATCTTAATAATTCTTGACAAAATCAACTTTATAGCAGTTTTCATAAGAATGAGGTATGAGCAAGGAGCTTGAACCCTTTGTTGGCAAAACTTGTCGATACCTCAGTAACGTGAAAAGCACTATATGTAAGTTGCTTACCCAGGGAGCGATTCAGGCATATTTGAGGAGAATTTGCCCTCTCAATTGTTAAGCAAAAATCGATCAAATTATGAAGATTTCGTAACTATTCTGATTGACTGGTATCAATTGAATTGCCCACGCAGATCACAAAATTGGTCAATTGTCAATAGCGTTTGAGATGATCTCACCCTGGACAGTATTGACATCTGGAAAAATGCTACAATGTTTTTATTGAAAATTTAAGCCGTCCAATCCCAATAAGAAAGAGAGAAAAAGGCTTATCTGTTCCCAATTTATCTAGAACACTAAATCGCCATGAGTAATCTGATAGACTATAGTACGATTCAACAAACTATCGTGAGCCATTCTACTCAGCGATTAGCTCGTACGACAAATGGGCAATATTACTACTGGGATAATGCCACTCAAAATTACAGTCTGGTCGATGTATCGAGTTTGCCAGCACCAAGTCAGATTGTTGGTATAGATTCTGACAATGCGGGTAATTTTTATGCTTTAATCTACAGTAATATTTCAGGACAAGCGGGTTATTATCTAACGTCTTGGAATAGCACTTCTCAGATATGGGCAGATCCAATTCTAGTGCAATCAGCCACCAATACAGACTTTTTTGCTTCTTTTTCTGCTATTAATGATAATGAGATTTGGACAATTATCAAGTTCGATCTGTCTAATCGCATTCAACAATATGTCTGGAATACAACGACACAACAATTTGACGCAGGTTTTGGTACTGGTCTGAGTGGTGTTACTCAGATTACAACAGGAAAAGGGGATGGCTCGGTTTGGGCATTAGATAATCAAGGTGGTCTTTACCTCTGGGATGGAACGAATTTTAATCTATTTAATGGGGGTAATAATCCCGCTTTCCAACAAATAGTTTCTCTCAACAGTCAAACTCTGTTGGGTTTAGACAATAGCGGCAATATTTATGCTTGGTCAAGTGGTGCTAGTACCTTTATTGAGTTGGATAATATTATTGCTAACTTACCCGTTTTTAGTCAAATTCAAATCGACGAAACGGGAATTTTATACGGAATAACTAACCTAAGTGTTCCTTATCAAGTTGGCAATATTAGCTCAATTTTAGGGTTAAACAACTCCAGTGGACAACCCTTTGGTATGACGACTGTTACAGATGGTAATGGTGTCACCCATGCAGTTTGGAATCAAAACGGACAAATCTATTACGGTTATCAACCCTCTGGGACTAATGGTCAATATGTTGGGGTGACACCCCTTAATAGTGGTATTGGAAGCCAAAGTCAAGGAAGCACCGCCAATTTAACCTTAACTAAGACACAAAATGGAGGAGTTGTTGCTTCTTGGATAGGGGGAAGTGGCAATAATGCGGAAGTTTATACTTCTTCCCTAAGTTCTTCTATTTATGGGGGTTATCAATGGAGTTCTCCCACACAATTGACTGACGATGAATTAGAAGACACAAATTTAAACGTTGTGGCTTTAAGTAATAACAATCTTTTAGTAACGACTCGAAAAAATAACCAAGCTGTTAGTCAACTGGTTGATATTAGTCAACTTCCTGTAACAGCTACTTCCCCCAATCAATTAACTTTTAAACCCAAAGGAACAGAATTTACCTATTCAATTGTTCCGGGTGCTTTGGACGGAGCATCGGGAATTATTACTCTCCCTTCTGATGTTTCTATTAGTGTCGGTTTAGGAACAGGTAATTTACCCCAAATATCGTCAAGTATTGAAAAAGCTTTGCACGGTTTTTCCCTTAATATCGGTGCAGAAATTGATTCTTCCACTCAAAAATATAGCAGTCAGTCTCCTGTTGCTGCTAATAGCTTAAGACTTAGTTTAACCCTTGGAAAAGAAGCAGGAGGTTTTTCTGGTTTTATCGATGGTGATTCTTTAGCGGGTGGTCTATTCAAAGGCTATGTTTCCTTAGATTTCTCAGCTTTTGCTCAAGGGAGTGGACAATGGGAAGAAGTTAGTAGCTATCCTTCTAGTGTTAAAGCTAAAGCGGGGGCTGGGGTTGAATTAGAAGTTAATGCTATTAATTTAGTTCTAAATAGCCTTTTTTTTGGCGCAAGTGCTTTCTTGAATGAACTCAGTGAAGCAGGGGTACTAAGCATTAGTGGGGGACCGGTATTAGGACTTGATTTGACTTATACCACAGAAATTGAGTTTGACGAGAATGGGACGAATTTAGGAAGTATAGAAGCCAGTGATTACTTTTTTAAACTGGTGGATGAAAATGGCAACGAACCAACCGAAGAAACCCCTCGTTCTGAACTTCAATGGCACTTAGATACAACTAAATTCTTGGTTCTTCCGAACTTACACTGTAGAAAATTCCCCAAGCTCCCTCTCTGTCCAGCAATGCTCTAAAGTTGATAAATATCAATCTAACAAAAACTCAAAGCCCTATTGTACAAGCTTTACAAGCATGAGTTGTTGATAGTTTT
>NZ_JAPZSR010000398.1:0-1043 GCF_027531875.1 Microcystis sp. LE19-84.1B
ACCATCAGCATCCGCTAAATTATTACTAGCGGTTAGGGTTTCATTTTCGGTAGCAGTACCAGCAATAGTTACACTCCCAGTAGGAACATCATTAACATTGACTACTGCACTGGTAGCACTACTATTAACCGTTTCTACTGTTCCTTGTCCATCAGTATAACTAACTTGTACTCGTATTTGTTTCCCGACTTGGTTATCCCCTAGAGTGAAAGTCGTATTAGTAGCACCACTAATATTAGTCCAATTTGTCCCATCGGTTGATTGTTGCCATTGATAATTTAGGGTTCCTAAACCATCAGCATCCGCTAAATTATTACTAGCGGTTAGGGTTTCATTTTCGGTAGCAGTACCAGCAATAGTAACTGAACCTGTAGGGGAATTATTAACATTGACTACTGCACTGGTAGCATTACTATTAATAGTTTCTACTGTTCCTTGTCCATCAGTATAACTAACTTGTATCCGTACAAACTTGCCAACTTGGTTATCCCCTAAACTTAGGGTAGTATTAGTAGCACCACTAATATTAGTCCAATTTGTCCCATCGGTTGATTGTTGCCATTGATAGTTTAATGTTCCTAAACCATCAGCATCCGCTAGGTTATTACTAGCGGTTAGGGTTTCATTTTCGGTAGCTGTTCCGGTAAGAGTAACTGAACCTGTAGGAGAAGCATTACCAGTAGTGGTAATATTTAGACTCCATCCCCCATCAATTGATCCCAAATCACTACCACTATCATCAATTACAAATAGTCTCCATGTACCATTAGCATTAGTCCCATTGAAAACCGATAAACTACTTCCATAAGTTCCCGTTGGTGCGGGTGTCGTAAAAGTGTCTCCTGTGTCAATATTGGTAGGTTTATAGGTTCCACTGGCGATTGCGGTGTCATCAGGAAGAGAATTAACGGCATTATCGTCAAAAGTGAGGTTAATTCCCGATAAATCCGTACTTCCCCCCACATCGGACATTAAAATTACTGTTTGTCCTTGCGGTCCGACTAAAAGAATATCAATATCATCGGGGTAAGTATGATTAATAT
>NZ_JAPZSR010000348.1:0-2865 GCF_027531875.1 Microcystis sp. LE19-84.1B
CCGAATGCTTCGCCCGTACTTTTTGCCGCATACCCTATTTAGGAGAAAACTGCTCGATTCAATAATTTGAGCCAAAACCCAATATTTTTAAAGACATCGGTGCAGTTTCCCGCAAGTGTCGCTCATTTTTGATAGACAAAAATTATTGCTGTCACCCCAAACACAAGTTTACTGTCCCACCCGCCAAATTTTGATAGTATTGTCACCACTTCCACTAGCTAAATAGTGACCATCGGGACTATATGCTACTGACAAAACCACATCAGAATGACCAGTAAGGGTACGCAATTCTTTTCCGGTTGCTACTTCCCAAATTTTGATAGTATTGTCACTACTACCACTAGCTAAATAGCGGCCATCGGGACTATATACTACTGAGTAAACTGCCTCAGAATGGCCAGTAAGGGTACGCAATTGTTTTCCCGTTGCCACCTCCCAAATTTTGATAGTATTGTCATAACTCCCACTAGCTAAATAGCGACCATCGGGACTATATACTACTGACCTAACCGAGTCAGAATGACCGGTAAGAGTACGCAATTCTTTTCCCGTTGCTACCTCCCAAATTTTGATAGTATTGTCATAACTCCCACTAGCTAAATAGCGACCATCGGGACTATATACTACTGACAAAACCTCACTAGAATGACCAGTAAGGATAGGCAATCCTTTTCCCGTTGCTACCTCCCAAATTATGATACTATTGGAACTACCACTAGCTAAATAGCGGCCATCGGGACTATATACTACTGAGAAAACCAAGAGAGGATGACCAGTAAGGGTACGCAATTCGTTTCCCGTTGCTACCTCCCAAATTTTGATAGTATTGGAACTACCACTAGCTAAATAGCGGCCATCGGGACTATATACTACTGATAAAACCTGGTTAGAATGACCAGTAAGAGTACGCAATTGTTTTCCCGTTGCTACCTCCCAAATTTTGATAGGATTGTTCCAACTCCCACTAGCTAAATAGTGGCCATCGGGACTATATACTACTGACCAAACCCAGTCAGAATGACCAGTAAGGGTTTTATCTAAGAAGCGAAGACTAGATAAATCAGATATTAATAATTGAGGACTAGCAGGAAAATTTTTATATTTAAAATAACCATAAACTTGCGTTATTCCTACTCCTAATAACAAAACTCCACCAAGAGCTATCATTCTGTTTCTCAGCTTATTCTTTTTAACTGGTTGTGCTGGTGTTTTTTTGGGTACAGCTACGGGTGAAACTGGCGGAGAAGGATTAATCTTAGGAATAACTGGCGGTTGTTTTTGAGTTACAACAGGCTGCGGATTTGCTGCTGGTGGAGATGGCCTATTAGGAGTTATAGGAGGTAACTTTAATTGCCGTTCAATCTCATCCAAACGTTGTAAAATAACCCTAGTATTAGCCGGTCTATTCTTGGGTAATCTCCCCATCAACTCATCAATAAAATCCAACAATAACGGGTGAATATTTTCCGTTTCTTCTCGCCAAGATAAAACATCATTAACCGCATCATAAATTTCTAAGGGATGTTTTCCCGTTAATAAATGCACAAAAGTTCGTCCTAAAGCATGAAAATCTGATTGAATCACTGCTTGGCCATGTTGTTGTTCATTGGGTGTATATCCGGCTGAGGTAATACCTGTTATCTGTTGACCTTTTACCTTTTGATGATAGGTTTGGGTTTCTTCCCTTGCTGTCCCAAAATCAATTAACACCAACTCGCCACTATTCCGCAGCATAATATTAGGGGGTTTAATATCTCGATGCAGCCAATTCTGTTGATGAATTTTATCGAGAATTAAAGTAATTTCTCTCAGCCATTTTAAGGCTCGTTTTTGACTTAAACTATCATACTGCTTAAGCCACTGTTCTAAATCAATACCCTCCACTTTTTCCATAACTAAACAGTGTAATATTTTCCCCTTCCTTGTGGAATATTGAAAATAAGCATCCGCTTGAGGAACACCTGTCACATTTTGACGACTCAACTCTAATAAAACGTCATATTCTCGTTTAAATAATTCAACTGCTTTCGGTTCATTATTCCATTTTTCTTGTAATACCTTGAGGATTTTTGCCGTAAAACCTTCAAAAGCCTCATAGACAATGCCAAAACCACTCGTATCACTCAATAAACGACTCACTCTATATTTACCATTTAACAACAACTCAGAGCCGCAACTTTGACAGTAACGAGTATTCGAGTTATTATTACTCGGATGCTCCGGTTGAGAACAATCGGGATTAATGCAGTAACAGGGTTTCATCTCGGCTATCAGTTATTTTATTGGGTGAATAATTGAAGGTTTTCTCTTACCTGTCTTTGAAGGCATTTTATCATAAGTAAGTAGTAGGGTGCGCCCTTCGATAGCGTAACCCACTGAAACAGTCCAGTCCAGTAGTCCAGTAGGGTGCGCCCTTCGATAGCGTAACGCACCAAATTAAATTAATGATAGGTATGGTGCGTTACGACGGATTGTTAGATTCAAGTTTAAGCAGAGTAGTTAGCGATAGCGTAACGCACCAAATTAAATTAATGATAGGTATGGTGCGTTACGACGGATTGTTAGATTCAAGTTTAAGCAGAGTAGTTAGCGATAGCGTAACGCACCAAATTAAATTAATGATAGGTGTGGTGCGTTACGACGGATTGTTAGATTCAAGTTTAAGCAGAGATTGTCGCCGTCTAACGCACCCTACATTTTACTAAACTGGGATGAGCCACTCTTGAAAAAGGGGACAATTGTTAATTATTATTAAAAGTATATTTACTAATTAACCAAAATACCAGTGAAACTAGCTCAAGCTCAGACGATATTAACAGACACTTTAACCGTATTTTGGGGAGAATGGCTAGATTTACGGGCGAG
>NZ_JAPZSR010000203.1:0-8761 GCF_027531875.1 Microcystis sp. LE19-84.1B
TACGAAGTTAAGGGCAGAAATTTCTCTTGAATCCTCTCGATGGATGTACAAAGTGATGTTATTAAAAGCCCTTAACATCTTTTCGGCTGTGGGACGATTAGTGGCGCGTTTAGGATTTCCTTCATAGAGTCCAGCTAAACTGGACTGGGATTGATGTAATTGACGACGCACCACAAATTCCCTCAAAGTGAAAACTCTGAGGGCAATCGTTAATAAAAACATCAATTCTTTAATTTTCTCCTCGTCTCGAAAATAAATTGGTAGAGCAGATAAACGACCTTTTTTAAAGTTAAAAATTTAGCAATAATAAACCCAAAAAAAAAGAGAGCTTGCGCTCTCCTTCTTGGTTATTTGCTAATTTTACTAACTGGCGACAATATATTCCTTGACGTTGGCCCGGCGACGGCGTAAATGAGCTAGGGCCTGGTGTTCTAATTGTCGCACCCGTTCCCGACTGATGTTCATTCTCTGACCGATTTTGGCTAGGGATAACTCTTTGCCATCGGTTAAACCGAAACGGAGAGTAATCACTTCCCGTTGTTGGGGAGTTAATTCGGCTAGGAGATTGGCTAAGTCTTGCCGTAATAATTCTTGGGTGATGAAGGTATCGGGAGAAACTCCGCTATCTTCTAATAATTCCGACAATTCCGTATCTTGGTTATCGCCGACGCGCACATCAAGGGAGATGGGTTGACGGGCCATACTGAGATATTCGCGGATTTGAGCGGGTTCTAGCTCTAATTCCAGGGCAATCTCGGCAGGGGTGGCACTTCTCCCCAGTTTTTGGGCGAGTTCGCGCTGGGTTCTTTTGATTTTATTCAGTTTTTCGGTGATATGGATGGGTAAACGAATGGTGCGGGCCTGTTGAGCGATCGCACGAGTAATCGCTTGCCGAATCCACCAGTAAGCATAGGTAGAAAATTTATAACCTTTGGTGGGATCAAATTTCTCTACACCTCTTTCTAATCCCAGACTACCCTCTTGAATTAGATCTAGGAATTCCATGTTCCGCTTTTGATATTTTTTGGCGATCGCAACCACCAAGCGGAGGTTAGCTTCAATCATTTTCCGTTTAGCTCGATCGCCGGTCTTCAAGGCTCGATCCAGTTCATTTTCGCTTAAATTCACCGAATCCGCCCACTCCAAGCGCTGTGGTTCCCGTCCTAATTGCTTCGATAGTGCTTCTTTCGCTTCTAACAGGCTCATCATCCGTTGGACTTGTTTGCCGTAAATAATTTCTTGTTCGTGAGTTAGGAGGGGAACTCGCCCAATTTCGTGCAGATAGGTACGCACCATATCGGCATTGAGGGTGGGCTGTGATTGAGTTTGGTTGGTTTTTGCGGTGGGCATTGGTTTGGTGGTGACTCCTTGACACAGAAAAAGTCTGTTACTATTCCGACTCGCGGGTGAGTCTGGCTTATCTGAAGTCGGTATGAGTTTGATCGGAATTTCTTTGATTGTATCCTGCGCTTTTAGACGCGGGCAATCCCCTAAAGGTTCAAAGTTAATTCATTCTTTGGTATGATGTTAAGTTTATCTTTTTTTCCCAATATCTAGAACAGAAGTATTATACCAAAGGGCTATCAACTACAATCGCTTGTTTTTGGGTCGCTGTTTCCTGAATCCTCGGCAGTGCCGCTGATATTGTTAGGTAAGATTACAAGACAAAAAGGCGATTTTCCCGATTAGCCGTCAACAATCTAGCTGAATTCCGACCCTTTCGCCCTCAGCCTTGAGAGGAAGACTAACAGCCGAGAACCGACTTCTATATATATAATGACTGATCAAAACCAGCAAAGGGAGATGTAATTATTGCGGATTCCCGAACTATTTTCTGTAGTATTTGCTACAAAATTTTAATTTTTTTTCCGATTGAGAATCGGAAAAAATTGTCAAAAAAATTAGGATTGCTAGGAGGGTAATAACTATCATAGAAACAGCAGGGCGGAGATCGGGATAAATTATCGTCGAAACCAAGCTCGATCGCAATCTCCACAATGCCGTTCTGTGGAACTCCTGAACAATGAGGACTTACTATGACTAAAACCGTCGTTATCGATCCCGTCACCCGGATCGAAGGCCATGCCAAGATCTCGATTTTCCTTGACGATGGGGGGGAAGTGGATGACGTGCGTTTTCATGTGGTCGAGTATCGTGGTTTTGAGAAATTCTGCGAGGGACGGCCGATGTGGGAGATGGCGGGAATTACTGCCCGAATTTGCGGCATTTGCCCCGTTAGTCACCTACTTTGTGCCGCCAAAACCGGCGATAAAATTCTAGCGGTGCAAATCCCCCCTGCGGGGGAAAAACTGCGGCGCTTGATGAATTTGGGACAATTAACCCAATCCCATGCTTTAAGCTTTTTCCATCTTAGCAGTCCCGATTTTCTGCTTGGTTGGGAAAGTGACCCCGCTAAACGGAATATTTTCGGTTTAATCGCCGCCGATCCCGACCTAGCGCGAGCAGGCATCCGTTTACGTCAATTTGGACAGAAAGTTATTGAACTTTTGGGAGCAAAAAAAATTCACCCCGCTTGGTCCGTCCCGGGAGGTGTGCGTTCTCCCCTGAGCGAAGAAGGGCGACAATGGATTAAAGAACGACTGCCGGAGTCTAAAGCGACTCTTTACACGGCTTTAAACCTGTTTAAAAGACTTCTGGACGATTTAACCATAGAAATCGCCGCTTTTGGTAATTTCCCTTCCCTGTTTATGGGATTGGTTGGTAAACGGGACGAGTGGGAACACTACGGTGGTCATATTCGTTTTACCGATAGTCAAGGCAATATTGTGGCCGATAACCTCAGCGAAGACAATTATCGCGATTATATCGGCGAATCCGTGGAAAAATGGTCTTATTTGAAGTTTCCCTACTATAAACCCCTCGGTTATCCCAACGGTATCTATCGAGTTGGTCCGTTGGCCCGGTTAAATGTTTGTTCCCATTTTGGCACGGAGGGAGCGGATATCGAGTTACGGGAATATCGCCATCGGGTCGGTGGTGTAGCAACCTCTTCTTTTTACTATCATTATGCTCGTTTAGTGGAGATTTTGGCTTGTTTAGAACAGATTGAACGTTTAATCGATGATCCCGATATAGTTTCTCCACGCTGTCGCGCCGAAGCAGGAATTAATAATCTGCAAGGGGTGGGAGTTAGTGAAGCGCCCCGGGGTACTTTATTCCATGATTATAAAGTGGATGAAAATGGTTTGATTGAAACGGTGAATTTAATTATTGCCACGGGTAATAATAATTTAGCCATGAATCAAACGGTGAAACAAATCGCCCAACATTATATCCATGGTGGCGAAATTCCCGAAGCGATGTTAAACCGGGTGGAAGCGGGTATTCGTTGCTATGATCCCTGTTTAAGTTGTTCCACTCACGCTATGGGACAAATGCCGCTACAGCTAGAGTTAGTTAATGCAGCCGGTGAGGTGATTAATACTCGACAAAGGGGTTAATTACCTTAAGTTGTTGGGGGGTCAGGAAATAGGGGAAATTTCTCCTATTTCCTGACCCCGTTTTACTATTTTTACGGTCAAGATTCTAGCTAAGAATTTCTAGGTTTTGATAAAGAATTTCTATCGGACAAGAAAAGTTAATACAGTTAATAGTGATTAAATCTCCCCCTTGATAAATATGGGGAATCCAGAGGTTATTAGATTGACGTTGATATTGTTCGATTAGGACTTGTTTTTGTTCGATAAGTAGATATTCCTTTAATTCAGGGATAGTTTGATAATCGGCAAATTTATCGCCTCTATCAAAGGCTGCCGTAGAGTCGGATAAAACTTCGATAATCACTTGCGGATGCAGGATAAAATCTTCCTGAGAAACTCGATCGAGTTGGTCACAAGTAATGGCAAAATCGGGATAATAGAAGATATTTAAGCTAGGGAGACGCACTTTCATATCGGTAGCATAGGCAAGACAACCACTACCCCGTAAATGATTAATTAATTGGGCTGAAAGATTACCTGTGATGATAACATGGGCTTTACTAGCCCTGGCCATCGCCAAGATTTGCCCTTGTATATATTCATGTTTAATGGGACTAATTTTCTCTATTTCTAGATAGTCTTTGGGAGTAAAATAAGCGTGACTTTTACTGGCTGTCATGGTGTTTACCTCGCTCATTGTTAGTTTTCTAACGGACAATTAAGCCAAATAATTGAGTCTAAATCAGTCTTACTGCCTTCAGTAATTAGCTTTCGTATCAGTTCAATATAATTAAAATTACTCTCGAATAAAACAAAACGTCTATCTAAAGAAGCGGCCGCTAGTCCCACGGTTCCTGAACCGGCAAAGGGATCTAAAACCACATCACCTTTAAAAGAGTAATAGGTAATCACTTTTTCTGCCAATTCTACAGGAAAAGCGGCGGGATGTTTTGAGTTAGTGAATGGGTTAATTTTCCAGACATTAGTGCGTTCATAACCATCGGCAATTTTTGAGGCTTTTACTACTTCTTGATCGGGATGATTACGAATATGCCAATCGATGAGTAAATCCGTGTGTTTACGATAGACTAAAACGTATTCAGTCACCGGCACAGTTTTGTATTGGAGAGGATTTCTATCAGCGGCAAATCTGCGTCCTCTACCAGTTGCCCACCCTGCTCCCTCTGGTTTTAGCCAAATAATATCATCAATAAAATCGTAACCTTCCTCAATAAAAATTCGATGCAAATCAAAGGGGACAGCAATACGTTTAGAAGCTTGATTACGGGAAGCACGACGCAACAGCACGGGAGAAATATTAATGACAAAAAAACGTCCTTCACTCAAAACTCGATGACATTTTCTGATTACCTGTCGCAGCTTCAATAGATAGCTTTCGTATTCTTCAAATTCTGAATATTCCGGGCGAGCATTAAAATAGGGTGGTGAGGTAAAGATTAAATCAACACTTTCTGCGGGCATTTCCTCCAAAAGTTCGCTACAATCACCAAATCCGATGGTATTTCTCAGAGAGGAAAGCTTGTATTCTTTTTTGGTTTTCTTGCGGTTTTCTAATTTAGATTCATCCTGTTTTAACAGACGAGCGATAATAATTTCAGTCCGAGTTGTTTTATCTAACAAAATCTCGGTAGTGTAGGCATCGATCACCACTTCCCCAACGGTTTTTTTCTGTTCATTACATAAAGGAATTCGCCAAATATGATGCCTGTCATCCACTTCTGGTAAACCTAATTTAATCGCATTAACTAAATTTATTTCTCGCAACCAATTAAGGACAATTTCTTTAGCTTCTGCCACCGTGCGAAGCAGATAACCGCGCTTTTCTGATACCAGTTCTTTTTCCATGGCCTTACTCTAGCTCTCTCTAGAATTCTAGCTGATCATTATCCAAAAAACGAGGAGAGTCTCAAGATAGAAATTAGCCACCCTTTAAAAATTCCACATTTCTAACACTTTTCCCGTAATGGTTTGATTTAACCAGAAAGTATTATGACTGAGGGAGTGAAGATTATTGGCCGTTACTTTCCAGCTTGCTTGGGGATGAAAAAGAATTGCTTCCGCGGGATTGCCGGGATTGAGAGATGCCGGTTTTTGTTGTAAACAATGACAGGGATTGAGACTAAGTGCTTGCCATAATTGTAAAGCTGATAATTGCCCGGTTATTACTAATTTTTCCCAGAGTAGCGGTAAAGCTAATTCTAACCCGATCGCGCCGGGGGGTGCTTCTGCAAAAGAGACGGTTTTTTCTTCGTAGGTATAGGGACGATGATCGATCGCGATTGCATCGATAATTCCCTCTTTAATTGCCGCAATTAACGCCTTGCGATCGCTTTCGTTGCCCAAGGGTGGAGCGAGGTGTAAACTGGGATGGTAGCTGGCGATCGATCCCGTATTTAAGAGGAGATGCAACCACGTCACACTAGCGGTTATCGGCAATCCCCGCATTTTTGCCTCGCGAATTAATTCCACTCCTCGACGGGTAGAAATTCGCATGATGTGAACAGGTGTATTAATTTCGCCGACGATTTCTAAAATTGTGGCTAAAGCAGTGGTTTCGGAAATAGCAGGATCCCCAGGTAAACCGAAGCGAATCGAGGTTTCTCCCTCGCGCATGACTCCATTACCCTTTAATTGCTGATTTACGGGGGAAAGGGCGATATTTTGACCGAAGGGTTTTAGGTATTCCAATAAGTGCCGCAACAGTCCCAAATCTTCTAGACTGCGATTATCGGTAAAACCCACCGCTACAGGCATTAAATCGGCTAATTCCGTCATTTTTTGCCCTTCCCTTCCTAGGGTAAGACTTGCCCAAAAATGCAGACGAGTCGATTTTGAGTCAAAAAACCCTTGACTTTTTTGCTGTAATGTGCTAAGGAGTGCGGGGTGATCGAGAGGGGGGAGAGTATTGGGGAGAATTGCCACCCGGGTGCAGCCTCCGGCCGTGGCCGCTTTAAGCAAAGATGCGAGGGTTTCTCTGTCCTCGTGGCCGGGTTCCCCAGAATGACTGTAGAGATCGACTAATCCGGGAGCAAAAATACAGTTTTGACCAGAAATATAGTTACTATTTTCTCTTGGGGGAAGCTGAGATTCGATCGCTTTAATTACCCCCTTCTCAATCCAGACATCGGCAATGCGATCGGTTTGTGTCAGAGGGTCAAGGACTCTAACCTGTTCTATAATTGTCGAGGATTGGCTATTCACGCAGACTAATTAAAACGTCATTTTTTCCTTTGGCAGTATATCACGTTAAGTAAAAAGTAAAAAAGCTGAGTTGTCGGTTAGGTTAGAGGACGATAAGTTAGAATATTGATCAACTACGGTTTTAATCTTTATTTTAATTGGCTAGTCCACCCCAGGGAGAATTGATAGCCGAATCATGCAGTTAAGTGGGTGGGTGGAATTAAATATAAGATGAACGTAGGTTGGGTTGAAGCATGAAACCCAACGCCCGCTCATGTTACACTACCGCTAACCCATCCTACAAATAATTGTGCCTCCCTACTTAGAACTTTTCGATTCTAATAATTTAGAAGAAATTAATCAGGGAACCCCGCGATTAGTTTCTTTTCGAGATTTAGTACCAGAAATCACCAGCACCAGTTATCTAACCCACGGCATCTATTATTATCCTGCCAAATTTATTCCCCAAGTGGTGAGATTTTGCCTTGATAACTACACTAAAAAAGATGATTGGATTATCGATCCTTTTGCTGGTTCGGGTACGGTGGGTTTAGAGGCGAAACTTTGTCAAAGAAATGCAGTTTTAACTGATCTTAATTATCTTTTAAACCATATTATCCCGATTAAGATCACAGAACACCAAGAACCATTGAGTTACTCAGAGTTAGATAAAAAAATCTTAGAAGTTTTTGCCAGCAAGGATAAATTTATCCCTCAGTGGTCAAATTTAAACTATTGGTATCCAGAGGAGATTTTAGCAGTTTTACAGAAACTTTGGGCCGGTCAAAAAAGTCTAGAACCTGATTTGTATTCCCAGATTATTCAAGCGGTTTTAGTGAAAGTTAGTAAACAGTTTTCCTATGCAGAACATACCAAACCTAAATTATTTCAATCGAAATACAAAAAATCAGATATACAGGAACTATTACAAAGAAATTGGCAAGAGGAATTAAAACGAACGATTAAAGAGATGAGTTTTGAAACTTTAACCAGCGTCAATCAATATATTACCGTAACTTGGCATAATTATAATCAGGTGCTTTTTTATGGAGGAGTAGATAGTGCCACTTTTGAGATCGAGCAAAATTTAGAGTTAGATTGTTTAATTAGTTCACCCCCCTATCTGCAAGCACAGGAATATATCAGAACAGCAAAACTAGATTTATATTGGTTAGGATATACAGAAAAGGAAGTGCAAAAAATCTCTAAGTTAGAAATTCCCTACCGACAGGCTACCAGATTAATCGAAACCGAAACCTTAAATCAAGTGAGATTGAGTTTAGAGAAAGAGAATTTACATAAAATTCTTGATTCCTATTTTTGTCACACTATCAACGCTTTAGAAAATGCCACCAGAAAATTAAAACAAGCTGGGAAAGCTTGCATTTTTGTCGGTAATCCGAAAGTGGATGGAGTGGAAGTAGAAACTTGGCGAATATTAGGGGAATATTTTCAGGAAAATGGCTTTATCTTTAATACCGTCTTTGAGGATAGAATTAAAACCAGACAATTATTCAAATCTCGCAAGAATAAAAATCCTGATGGCATGAAATCCGAATATTTACTAATTTTAGAGAAAAGGTAACTTTCTATTGCTTATGTATCCCAAAAATCTCCTATTTTATAAATGTTTTAACTGTCCAGAATCCTTACCTAATTTTCAGGCAACTATTCAAGATAAACCCTATATATAGGGTAAATTATTGGCTGATGTAAAGTTAGTTATTCAGACCGATCATGCTACCGTTAATTATGTTTGTGAAATTAAAACAGGATTAAATCATGATCTATCTGAATCGGTGATATAATATTTCGTAAGCTTGGTTCAAAGATTACCATAAAATCAAAGAATTTTACTAATTATCGGGGGGTTATCTAGCTTAATTGTTAAGGAATTTATAGCAAGTAATCTTGAATTTATTGATGTGGATGGTAGCAATTACAAAGGCAAAACGCTCACGATGTTTGATAATATTTGTAAATTTATCGCCGAAAACTTCTCCGATGATCTAGCCACTTGGTTATTGGGTTCTCCCCTCTCCTTAACCGTCCTCGACCCGACGGAATTACAATTAGACCCCATTCGGGCCGATTCTCTGATTTTTTTGCAGTCAGAGCAA
>NZ_JAPZSR010000285.1:0-3900 GCF_027531875.1 Microcystis sp. LE19-84.1B
AACGAGGCCCGCGATCGTGAAGAGCGTGCGCCCTTCAATGGTGGTGGTGGTGACAGAAAAAAACGCTATTAAGCTTTTTTTGTGAATAATTGTGGGAGGGTGGACAGGGTTCACCCTTTTTTTGTCGGCAATTGCGATCGCTGCTCCCCTCAAAACCAATAGAAATCTAAATGTCTGAGTCTCTCCAAAAGGTAACAAGTAAACTATAAAGGATATCGTCATCAGGTCTGATCGGCGATCGACTCCCGAATATATGGACAACAAAAACCCATGGAGACAACCTATACCCTAGCTGATGGGCCTGAAGCACTTCAATGCCCCACTTTAGTTGAAGATGATCGCACGGGCATGAGTCCCGAAACCCTAAAACGGGCTTTTCTGGACAATCTATTTTATTTGCAAGGGGTTAACCGCACTAATGCTAGTCCCTACAATTACTATGTCGCCCTTGCCTACACCGTTCGCGATCGCCTGCTGCGTCGTTTTCTGAAATCCACCGACACCTACAAACAAGAAAAAGTTAAACTCGTCTGCTATTTCTCGGCCGAATTTCTCATGGGGCGGTATTTAGGTAATAATCTGGCTAATTTGGGTATTTATGACCTAATGAAAGACACGATCGAGGAATTAGGTCTTGATTTTGAGGAAATTATCGAACAGGAACCAGATCCCGGCCTCGGAAACGGCGGTTTAGGGCGTTTAGCGGCTTGTTTCCTTGATTCTCTGGCTTCCCTGGAAATTCCCGCCATCGGTTACGGTATCCGCTACGAATTTGGCATTTTCCATCAAATGATCCAAAACGGTTGGCAGGTGGAAATCCCCGATAACTGGCTACGCTTCGGCAATCCTTGGGAATTACCCCGTCCCGATGAAAGTGTGGAAGTAAAACTGGGGGGACGGACGGAAATCTATCACGATGATAAGGGACAGGAACGGGTACAATGGCTGCCGGAACGTCGGGTTTTAGCCATTCCCCACGATACCCCCGTCCCGGGTTACAAAACCAACACGGTGAACGCTTTGCGTCTCTGGAAAGCAGAAGCGAGTGAATCGTTTAATTTTGAGGCTTTTAACGCCGGGTTATACGATCAATCCGTGGCTGAAAAAATGGACGCGGAAACCATTTCTAAAGTCCTTTATCCCAACGATAACACCCCCGCCGGTCGCGAATTACGTCTGGCCCAACAATACTTTTTTGTGGCCGCTTCCCTGCAAGATTTAATTCGCATTCACCTAAAAAGCCACAAAAATCTGCAAAATTTCCACGAAACCGCCGCTATTCAACTGAACGACACTCACCCCGCCATTGCGATCGCTGAGTTAATGCGTTTGTTAGTGGATGAAAACGGCTTAGAATGGTCAAAAGCTTGGACAATTACCCAAAAAACCTTCGCTTATACCAATCATACCCTATTGCCGGAAGCCCTAGAACGTTGGTCGGCGGATCTGCTCGGGAAATTGCTGCCCCGACATCTAGAAATTATCTACCTGATCAATCACTTTTTCCTCGACGATGTGCGGACTTGGTTTCCCGATAACGAGGAATTATTGGGCAAATTGTCGATAGTTGAAGAAGCTGGTTGGGGTAATAAACAAATTCGCATGGCTAATTTAGCCTGTGTGGGTAGTCACTCGATTAACGGAGTTGCCGCTTTACACACCGAGTTACTGCAAAAAGACACCCTGAAAGAGTTTGCCATGCTCTGGCCAGAAAAATTCTACAATAAAACCAATGGTGTCACCCCGCGCCGGTGGATTTTATTGAGCAACCCCCAATTATCGGCACTATTTACCGAAAAAATCGGCGATAATTGGTTAAAAGACCTGAAGGAATTGCGAAAACTGGAACAATACCTTGATGATCCTGAATTTCGTCAGCGTTGGTATGAAATTAAACAGGCGAATAAGGCCGATTTAGCGGCTTATATGCTGAAAACCCGCAATATCGAGGTGGATGTTAATTCGATTTTCGATGTGCAGGTAAAACGGATTCACGAATACAAACGCCAACATCTGGCAGTTCTGCACATTATCGCCCTTTACAATCGCATTAAACAGAACCCTCAGATCGATATTGTACCGCGCACTTTTATCTTTGGTGGTAAGGCAGCCCCCGGTTACTTTATGGCGAAGTTAATTATTAAGTTAACTAATGCTGTGGCTGAAATTGTGAATAAGGATCCTGATGTCAGAGGTCGTTTAAAAGTGGTTTTCCTGTCTAACTTTAACGTTTCTTTGGGTCAACGCATCTATCCGGCGGCGGATCTTTCCGAACAGATTTCTACGGCGGGTAAGGAAGCTTCTGGAACTGGTAACATGAAGTTTGCCATGAATGGCTCCCTCACCATTGGGACTCTGGACGGCGCTAATATCGAAATTCGCGAGGAAGCAGGGGCAGAAAATTTCTTCCTTTTTGGCTTGACAGCAGAAGAAGTTTATGCTAAGAAAGCACACGGTTATGAACCGATGAGCTATTACAAAAATAATCGCGAATTGAAGGGAGTAATCGATCGAATTAAGAGTGGTTATTTTAGCCATGGTGACCCAGAATTATTCAGGCCGATCGTTGATTCTCTCCTCTACGATGACCAGTATATGCTTTTAGCTGATTATCAATCCTACGCTGATTGTCAGGAACAGGTAAGTGAAGCTTATCGCGATCGAGACAAGTGGACGCGGATGTCGATTCTTAACTCGGTTCGTATGGCCAAATTCTCTAGCGATCGCACAATCTGGGAGTATTGTCAAGAGATTTGGAAAGTTAATCCGGTCAAGATTAGTTTAGAGGATTAAAAAACTCGGTCAAGTTCGGGTTTAGTCTTTGACTAGCCCGAATTTTGGAACCGTAGCCCCAAAAATGCTTGGTGAAAACGATGAAATTTATTATTCTTTGCTATCCAAAAACTGGCTTAACAATTTTGAGTTTTAGGGTGAATGATGCGGGGAGCTTTTTGATTATGAGGAAAAATAGAAATGTCAGTAATAATTGAACAAAACCTAGGGGAAATTTTAGCCCAAATTAATCACAAATTAGAGAATTTACAAAAAGATGTTACAGACATCAAAATTGAGTTAACAGAAGCTAAGGGGGAAAGACAGGTATTAAAGGTGGAGATTAATTCCCTACGAGGAGAAATCAATGCGGTTAGGGAAGATGTTAAGGCAATTAAAGGTTCACAACAGGCTCAAATTTGGACATTAATTGGTATTTTAATTACGGCGGTAGGAGGGTTTTTAGTGGCAGTGGGTAGGTTTGTTATTTCGGGTAATCCTTAATTGCAATACCGTCTAAACTATGATTGAGAGTGATTGAATGATCGACTATGATTGGGTTGTTTTTAGACAATCCAATGTCTAAACTATGATTATAATGATTGAATGAGCGACTATGATTGGGTTGTTTTTAGACAATCCAATGTCTAAACTATGATTATCATGATTGAATGATGGACTATGATTGGGTTGTTTTTAGACAATCCAATGTCTAAACTATGATTATCATGATTGAATGAGCGACTATGATTGGGTTGTTTTTAGACAATCTAATGTCTAAACTATGATTATAATGATTGAATGAGCGACTATGATTGGGTTGTTTTTAGACAATCCAATGTCTAAACTATGATTATCATGATTGAATGAGCGACTATGATTGGGTTGTTTTTAGACAATCCAATGTCTAAACTATGATGAGAATGATTGAATGATGGACTATGATTGGGTTGTTTTTAGACAATCTAATGTCTAAACTATGATTATAATGATTGAATGAGCGACTATGATTGGGTTGTTTTTAGACAATCCAATGTCTAAACTATGATGAGAATGATTGAATGAGCGACTATGATTGGGTTGTTTTTAGACAATCCAATGTCTAAACTATGATTGAGAATGATTGAA
>NZ_JAPZSR010000268.1:0-1264 GCF_027531875.1 Microcystis sp. LE19-84.1B
CTGTGGCTGGTTCAAACCAAACATCGATTTCTTGGACTTCACTCTTGACTTTCTTGCTCTTTTTAATCGTTCCTAGAGACGCTAAGAGTTCCTCTAAATATTCCTTGGCAAATTGGTCGTGAATTTGGCGAGTCATTGCAGTGGATAATTAAGCCGAGAAAGTGCAGTAACAATCTTGTCAGATCATAGCAAGTTTTGAGAATTTAAGTAGGGAGGCACAATTATTTGTCGGATGGGTTAGGGGTAGCGTAACATGAGCGGGCGTTGGGTTTCATGCTTCAACCCAACCTACGTTCATCTTATATTTAATTCCACCCACCTACCTATGATTCGATCAGGGGGCATAAATCGACTAAATCCTTATAGGGCAAGAGACTTAATTGATTAGTTCGTTCTAGATCGAAAATAATTGGCAAAAATCGCAGCAGTGTCTTTCTATATAAGGGTTTCATCCCTTATAACCCCCGTCCATTGCATAACACAAAGCGAAGAACCTAATTATTTTTATTAGTAAATATTCTACACAACTCAGGCTAGATAAGCAAGAGAGCTACGCCACTACTATCGGATCACTACCCACCTCTATTCCCCTGTCAAGCGTTGTGGTTCTCACCATACTATCAAGAATGGTTCTATTCATAATGGAAAACCCAAGCGTCAATGTAAAGAATGTGGTCGTCAGTTTGTGATCAATCCCACTAATAAAACCGTCTCTGACGAAACCAAACAATTAATTGATAAACTTTTGCTCGAACGAATTTCTTGACGAGGAATTGCTAGAGTAACTGGAGTGAGTTGGTCATGGTAACAAAACTATGTCAACAATAAACTGGCGGCTGTCCCCCTTCAAATAAAGGTTTCGGACAAACCAAAAGGTAAATTGGTTATAGAATGTGATGAGATGTGGTCTTTGGTTTTTTCTAAGACGATAAAGGTTTATATTTGGCGGTTAATTGATAGAAAGACAAGGGAAATTATTGGTTGCTATGCGCGGAGATAGGAGTCGTCAATCAGCCAAAAAACTTTGGGTACAGTTTACCCAGTGTTTACCGACAATGCGCTGTTGCTTACACAGACTTTTGGGAGTCCTATAAGACAGTAATTCCTAATAAACGTCATCGAGCAGTAGGTAAAGAAACTGGTCAAACTAATCCTATTGAAAGATTAAATAATACCTTTCGACAAAGGATTTCTCGGCTGGAGAGAGAGAGTCTATCTTTCTCTAAAAAAATGGAGAATCACGTTGGGGAACCCTTTGGTATTT
>NZ_JAPZSR010000486.1:0-6083 GCF_027531875.1 Microcystis sp. LE19-84.1B
TTATTCCTCCCATCGAGAGCTATTCTGAATTGTAAGTTATAACTATTATAATCTCATTTCTCTTTGTGATCAAGTTGAAGATTTTCTAGTTTTTGACGGCTCTAAGTATTAATACTCATTGCATAAGTGAGATGCTCCCACCCAACCTAACAATAATTGCTTGCCCCTTGCAAAATAGTTTCATAAAAAGATTATGATTGATTCGATTATCTGGAAAGAGAAGTTAGAGCAAGATGTCGCCTCTTTAAGAAAAAGATTGCTCCAACGCCGTTGGTCTTTCAAGTCAATGGTTTTGTTTGAACGAGAATTGATGTTGATATTTTTCAGCATTCGAGCGTTGATAGAAGCAGGAAAACTAACTGACCAAACCAGCCATAAAGAATATAAGTTTATGACCTACCCCAATAAAGGGAAGGTTGTAGACGACTACACAAAATACTATATTGACGAAGTGTTCGACCTGGATTCAGGAACAGAGAACAAACTAACGTTAAAACTGCTAACCCATCAATTTATTCATGCCTATGTGATTTTTCCAGATTTTTCCGAAGAAGGCAACGTCGCTGGGGTTTTGCTATGCTCTGATTGGGAGAAAAAGAATAGTTTGATTAAACTCCCAATTGATTTGGCAATTGAAATAATTGAAGATGTGATTGCAGATAAAATCAAACAAATGCACATAGTAAGAAATGAAAAAACTGGCGAATTAAGAAAAACAAAAATCTTGTGAGCTATATCGAGCCGTAGGGTGCGTTCCCTAATGTGGCTCCTACTGCTCCACCAATAGATTTTTGGGGAACGCACCATGCACATTGATTGAAACTGTGAGTCTAAGTGCGATGCCGCTCTTGTGGGCCCAGTTGGGGAATGTTAGCGAAGATTGCCAATGTTTAGGTTAAAATAGAGGGGCAAAAGTTGCAACAGGGTCAGGACAATGACAGTTAATCAACTCCGCTACAGCAAAGAAGAATTCGCCCGACGTGGTAATGAGATTTATCAATCTCAGGTGCGCCACCAAGTCGAGGAAGGCAATCATGGGAAGATTGTAGCCATAGATATTGAAACAGGGGCTTTTGAAGTAGCAAAAGACAGCCTCACAGCTTCCGATCAACTTTTAGCCCGATTGACCTATGCTCAAATTTGGTTCGTAAGAATCGGACATCGAGCAGTTCATCGAGTCGGTTTGATTGGGGCAAATTTGTTTCAATGATTAATCAACTCTACGCTTGTTTTTGCACAATCTTCTCACTCAATTCTAGGAAGGTGGGACAATATTGGATTAATTACTAATAACTTAATATCTTATAGAGTTTTTCAAAAAGCTTGAGTTGGGTCAACGATCAGGAAACATAACTATTTTCTAACCAAACGATTAGGAAACAGTTATGTTATGATTTTCAGAGTAAGCCTGAGATGATAAGACACCATGAAAAATCGCATCTTTACTGTTATTTTGTACAAAGAAGATAATATGTACATTGCTGAATGTCCAGAAGTTGGTACAGTAGATCAAGGAGAAACAATTGAGCAGGCAATTGCTGGATTGAAAGAAGCCACACGGCTTTACCTAGAGGAATTCTGAAACAAGCCCAAGTCACAGTTGAAGAGTTCATTGAACATCTGTAAAGTCTGACAAATCACTGCACTCGAAGTGATACCAAAAGTATTTAGTCCCCCCAGAGAACCCCCTTGAGCCACATGGCACACTTTTCTTTTTTTGTCAAATTTTATGTTAAGAAATATGTAACTAATGGATAGGGGGACTGTCAAAGATTAACCGTCTTCGTATTCGGGGATTCTCTCTTTTTTCTTCTCGGTGATATTGATGCGGGGGGGATTGTAATCCGGTTCCACGTCATCATCCCACATATCATCCTCGGCCTTATCTTCGTAATCGTCGTACTGAGGACGAGAAAAGCTTTCGGTGCGTTCTAAGCGAGCTTCTCCCCAGTTATCTTCTTCTTCCTCGTATTCTTGCTCATAATAACGAGCTTCGGCCCGTTTTTGCGGTGGGGGATTGGCCCGCAGGGGTTCTTTTTCCCATTCGTCCTCACTCCAGCGTTCCTCAACGGGTTTAGCGGCCTCCACGGGAGTGCGGAGGGGAATGCCCGTACCTAACTGATTTTCCGGACGAGCAGCGGGAGTATAATAAGCTTCTTCCTCTTCTCTTTCCCAGGGGGGACGACCAATACCCAAACGTTCCAAAACCCCCACACTAACTTGGGTGAGACGTTCTTCGGCCCCTTCAAAGACAATTAAGCGATTCGGACCACTGCTAACCACCTCTTCAATGGCAATTTCGTAGGTACTGATCAATTGTTCGGGGATGAGAGGCAATCCCAGGGAAGCGATGATAATGGAATGTAATTGACCACTAAGGGGATCAAATTGATAATCGCGGACTTTGCCTAAAGGTTCGCCGGTTTCTGTGATCACGTCGCTACCGATTAAGGGAGTATAAGCATCGATATCGACGGATTCCAAGACGTTATCATCTTCAACGAGAACCACGTCTCCTGTCTGACTGATGCTCGATAAATACATATATTGAGGCATTCCTGACAAGGAGAGGATATTATCGCGGAGTCCCAGGGCAACTACTTCTCGTTGATCGATATCTACTAGGATATCTTTAACAACGCCGAGTTTTTTGCCTGTATTGCGAGTGATAACCTGTGTATTTAAAAATTCTGAACGTAAGCGACTATTCTCTGTGATCATTTTTTCCTATGGGTAGGCGTTAGGACGTGGGAATACGAATTATTGTAGGCTTAATATATAGGGCGAAATTGAGGGTTAATTTACCGATATTAGCTTATATCTTAAAGTTCCCTGAGATTAACACTTTTTTTGGCCTTGTTTGGGCGATAGTTTTGGGTGATAGATAAGGTTAAACCTATTTTAGCTAATTCTTTACATTTTTTTAGTAACAACAAAGCAGGAGCTAGAGAGAAACTCCCTAGGCTCCTGCTGTCTAGATTCTGATTACATAGTTAAAGACTGCACCTCAGTTTCGATCAGTTTAGCCAAGTCTTGCAGGAAGGAGGCAGCATCGGCCCCGTAGATGACTCGGTGGTCACTGGTGAGATTAACCGTCATCTGTTTTTGCACTCCGAATAAACCATCTTTATTGACGACGATTTGGGGACGGGAAGCACCCACGGCTAGGATCGCACCTTGGTTGGGGGGTAAGATAGCGGTAAAGCGATCGACTCCGAACATTCCCAGATTAGAAATGGTAAAAGTACCGCTATTATATTCTTCCGGTTGCAGTTGTTTACTGCGGGCGCGATCGACTAAATCTTTCCAACTGCGGGAGAGGGAATAGATATCCATCTGGTTAGCAGAGCGCAAAACCGGCGTAATTAAGCCACCATCGGGCATAGCCACGGCTACGGCCACGTTAATCGCCCCGTGGTATTGGATTCCTGCGTCGCTATAGCTGGCATTAACTATAGGATGTTTAGCGAGGGTATTAGCTACCGCTTTTGCTAACAGGGCCGTCATGGTGACACCCTTAGATTTTAGCTGTTGATAGAGTTGATCCAGTGGGTCGGTGGTGATAGTGTAGCCCACTTGGAAGGTGGGAACCTGTAGGCTAACCGACATATTCTGAGCGACGGCTTTTTGCACAGTGGTGAGGGGAACAGTCCGACCGACCGGGGCGCTGGTTGGAATCGGGGCTTTAGGAGCCGCTACAGGGACGCTGACGGGTTGCGGAGGAGTAATGACGGGAGCGGGGGCGGTGCTGACTTTTCCTGTCGCTTTTTCTACGTCTTCGGCGGTAATTCGTCCGTGGGGACCGCTACCCACTAGGGTTTTCAGATCCACCTTTAATTCTTTAGCCAGTTTTTTGGCCCTGGGAGAGGCGACTAAACGGCCATTATCTTTAACGGCGGCGACAGGGATCGAAACGGGAGGCGGAGCGATTTCTGGGGTCTCTACGGGCTTGCTAGGGGCGGCGGCGGCGGTTTTTCCCTGAGCTTTGGCCAGTTCAATTTCCGCTTCAGTTTCGGCGATATAGGCGATCGCTTCCCCCACGGGTGCTTCCTGGCCAGCTTCGACTAAAATTACAGCGAGATAGCCATCATAAAACGATTCCACGTCCATGTCGGCTTTGTCGGATTCGACCACTAACACCGTTTCCCCTTTGCTGACTTTTTCCCCGGGGGACTTCACCCAAGAAACTATTTTTCCTTCGGTCATGGTGGAACTGAGCGCGGGCATGAAGATATCTCGAATCATGGTGGAGTGCTTCTATCTCTAATGTTTTGAGCCATAGCGCATTTTACCACAGTTGATGGGGTTGGGGGGCTTTTCAGTGAGCAGTGAGCAGTGGGAAAAAGAGAAGGGAAAACAGCCCCTTCTCCGTCGTATCTAGACAAAAATTGTTCTAGTTGCCAATATGGACCGGTTGTGCTTGCAGAGATTCGACTAAACCGCGCACGGCTGCCACCATGGCCACTTCATTATCCAATTGATTGATCGCCGAACCAACACCGATACCGGCCGCTCCAGCAGCGATCGCCATAGGAGCGGTGACAATCGATAAACCGGAAGCGCAGAGGACGGGAACTTTAACCGCATGGGAAATAGCGTGGGCTGCCGCTAAAGTCGGGGCGGCTTTTTCAATCAGTCCCAAAATACCGGCGTGACGGGGTTGACTGCTAGTGCCGCCTTCGGTTTGAATAATGTCAGCACCCTGACTAACTAAAGCTTCCGCTAGTCTCACCTGTTCATCGAGGGGCAGCAGATGGGGAACTGTCACAGACAGGGTAATTTCGGGCAGTAAGTCGCGAGTTTGACGGGTTAGGGCTAAAACTTCCGCCGCCTCAAAAATGCGTCCTTGAGCATAAAAACTATCGAAATTACCGATCTCAATTAAATCGGCCCCGGCCGCCACTGCCATCAGCAACAATTCTGGCTCGACGGCCGATACACACACGGGTAAATTTGTCAAGGCTTTTACCGCCCGAATTAGGTCAGCATTAGCGGCAATATCGACAAAAGTTGCTCCTCCGGCTGTAGCGGCTTTAACTACTGAGAGAACCTGCGAGCGATCGAAATTATTTAACCCACTGATCACTTTCAGGGCATGACGACGGGCGAAGGCTTGCTGTAAGGTAAAATTGATCATCGGAAATTTTGGGTCTGAAACCCCGTCGTTCTACGACGGCTTTACTGTTAAATATTAGCACATTTACGAAATATATGCTAAAATGTGAGACATGGAAAAAGCCTATTCGTTTCGATTTTACCCCACACCCGAACAAGAGTCGCTATTGCGGCGCACTTTGGGCTGTGTAAGATTAGTTTACAATAAAGCTCTCCATCTCAGAACACAAGCTTGGTATGAAAGACAAGAAAGAGTAGGATATACTGAAACTTCTTCAATGCTAACCGAGTGGAAAAAACAAGAAGAATTAGACTTTCTCAATGAGGTAAGCTGTGTACCTTTACAACAAGGGTTAAGACACCTACAAACAGCTTTCACTAATTTCTTTGCTGGTCGTACTAAGTATCCTAACTTTAAGAAAAAACATCAGGGAGGAAGTGCCGAATTTACCAAATCTGCTTTTAAATTTAAAGACAAACAAATCTATTTAGCTAAATGCACAGAACCTTTACCTATTCGATGGTCAAGACAAATACCAGAAAGCTGTGAACCAAGCACAGTAACAGTCAGATTACATCCCTCAGGACGCTGGCATATCTCAATAAGATTTGATGACCCAACGATTAAGCCATTACCAGTAACAGATAAAGCCATTGGAATTGACTTAGGAATTAGTAGCCTCGTGATTACCAGCGATGGCGATAAAGTGTCTAATCCCAAGCATTTTAAAAAGCATTATCGGAGACTGCGAAAGGCCCAAAAAAGCCTTTCTAGAAAACAGAAAGGGTCAAAAAATCGAGAAAAAGCGAGAATCAAAGTAGCCAAGATTCACGCTCAAATCACCGATAGCAGAAAAAACCATTTACATAAGCTAACCACTCAATTAGTTCGTGAAAACCAAACGATTGTTGTTGAGAATTTAGCCGTTAAGAATATGGTCAAAAACCCGAAATTATCTCAGGCAATA